>JBGSTM010000341.1:0-21283 GCA_041736495.1 Akkermansiaceae bacterium | reverse complement strand
AGATGGGTGGCGAGCCAGTTTAAAGAAATGTTCATGAAGAGAAGTGGATTGGGGATCAGGGATCAGGGATCGGAGATTGGGAATGGAAGAGGAAGAGAATGCTGCTAGCGGTCTTCGTTGTGGTGGGTTTCCACGCCTCGGGTGAAGAGATAGATGGATTTTGAGAGTTGGTTCAGGCGTTCGTGAAGCGAGTGAAACACGTCCTCACCGCGCAGGGATTCTGTTTCGAACAAGGTTTCAAGGTGATCGACGGTTTCAAGAGCAGAGCCATAGGCATAGTCCAAGAAACGAATGTATTCCGCCTTGTGGCGACGTCGACCGTAACCTTCCACGATATTGGATTTCACGGACTTCACGCTTCGCCGGATTTGGCTGCCTTCTTCGTAGAGCTCGAACTTGGGCAAAGAAACCAAGGTCATGCGATGAATCTCGATCACCAGCTCGCGAGCCAATATCCAGATTCTCAGCTTTTTGTAACCTAGGGAGTCCGATTCCATCGTCTTCTATCTACCATCTCCTATCTCCAATCCCCTATCGCCTCCTCAAGCGAACTGCTTGAGGAAACGGGCGTCGTTCTCGATGAGGAGGCGGATGTCCTTGATGCCCCAGCGGATCATGGCGAGGCGGTCGAGGCCCATGCCGAAGGCGAAGCCGGTGACTTTTTCGGGGTCGAAGGCGTTGTCCTTGCGGGACTGGTTGATGGATTCGAAGACGGCGGGATCGACGATGCCGCAGCCGGCGATTTCGATCCATTTCGGGACCTGGCCTTTGACGGTGAGTTTCACGTCGATTTCGAAACTAGGCTCAGTGAACGGGAAGAAGTGTGGGCGGAAGCGCACTTCGGTCTGCGGGCCGAAAAGCTCGTGGAGGAAATATTCGAGCGTGCCTTTAAGGTCGGGAAGCGAGACGTCCTCGCCGATGTAGAGGCCTTCGAGCTGGTTAAAAACGGATAGATGCGTCGCGTCGATCTCGTCACGACGGTAGGCGGAACCCGGGGCGATGATGCGAATCGGCGGGGTCTGGGTTTCCATGGTGCGGATTTGCACGCTGGAGGTGTGGGTGCGGAGGAGTTTTCCGGAGTCGAAATAGAAAGTGTCCTTTTCATTCCGCGCCGGGTGGTCGGCGGGGGTATTGAGGGCGTCGAAGCAGTGGAATTCGTCCTCGATTTCCGGCCCGTCGGCGAGGGCGAAACCCATGCGGCGGAGGATGCCGATCGCCTGGTCGCGAATCAGCGTGAGCGGGTGCAGCGAGCCGACGTGGAGCTGGCGGGCGGGGAGGGTGACGTCGATCCCGGCGAGAGCGGCGCGGTCGGCGATTTCGCGGAGAGCGAGTTGTTTTTCCTCGAGCGCGGCGGTGATGGCGTTGCGTGCGGAGTTGAGCAGTTGGCCGACGGCGGCTTTGTCCTCTTTCGGCACGTCCTTGATGCCGGCGGCGACGAGGGTGAGCGTGCCTTTTTTGCCGAGCACGGCCACGCGGGCGTCGTCGAGCGCTCGTTCGTCCGCAGCGGCGGTGATTTGTGCAAGCGCTTCAGTTTGGATAGCTTCAATTTGCTCCTTCATGGGAAAGGCGTCGGGAATAGACACAAACCCCGCATCGGTCAAAGCCAAGCTGCGGGATCGGCCGTTTCGGAAGGAGTGGCGGAACCCTGACCATCTTGTTACGGGCGAGCATTCGCCATTGAGGCCACCCGCGATCAGAGTTTATGCGGAATGGGTGAAAAGCCCTTCATTCCCCTGGCCACCATGAAAACCCTCGCCGTCTTTCTCGCCCTGATCGCTACGGCTTCCGCCCAAAAGCTCGTGGGCTGGAACAAATCTGGGGATGCACTGCATGGACGATGATTACTCGGTTTTTTCAATCCTACCGCCTTTCAACACGGTCGACGCCCAGCTCATCGATGCCTCGGGGAAACTCGTGAAAAATCCCACCGGCTACACGGTCACCTACGAGGCTGTGGCCGATCCGGATGGCTCGATCAACTCGACCAGCGTGGGAAAATCCACCTTCTGGGACCACTCCCAAGCGCTCTTCGGAGCCACGCTGGCGGATGATACCGGCCTGACGGGAAAGAAAATGCCGGGGCCGGCCAATCAACCGCAGTTTCTTGAGTTCAGTGGGGTGATGAACTGGTTCGAGGGCTTGGGAATCCCGATCACGCCCATCGACGACGCCGGGCACACCAATCCCTATCCTCTAGTCCGGCTCACCGCGAAAAACACCGCTGGCGCCGTGCTGGCCACCACCGATGTCGTGCTCCCCGTGTCCGGCGAAATGAATTGCCGCGCCTGCCATTCCTCGGGTTCCGGACCCGCCGCGCAACCCGCTGCCGGATGGGTGAATGATCCGCAGCAGTCCCGCGACTACCGGCTGAACATCCTCCGGCTGCACGATGAAAAACACCTCGGCAGCACGGTTTACACGGCAGCTCTTGCGGCCAAGGGCTATACCCCGGACGGACTCTATTCGAGCGTCATCGACCACCAAAAACCCGTGCTCTGCGCGGCATGCCACGACTCGGAAGCACTCGGCACCGGCGGATTTCCCGGCGTCTCACCGCTCACCCGTGCCATCCACTCCTTGCATGGCCCGGTCATCGCCCCGGACACCGGGCTGCCGCTCAACCATTCCGCGAACCGGAGTTCCTGTTACCAATGCCACCCCGGCTCGGAAACCAAGTGCCTGCGCGGAGCGATGGGAGTTGCCGTGAAACCGGATGGCACCGCGGCGATGCAGTGCCAGAGCTGCCACGGATCCATGAGCCAGGTCGGGGCGCAAGGGCGCAAGGGCTGGCTGGAAGAACCTCAATGCGGTTCGTGCCACACCGGCACCGCGACCCAGAATCGCGGGGAACTGCGCTATGACAGCGTCTATGATGACACCGGAGCAGTCAGGACTCCGGTGAATCCCGTTTTCGCCAGCAATCCGGACACTCCGTCGGCCGGCATCTCTCTCTATCGGTTTTCAAAAGGCCACGGTGGCCTGCAATGCAGCGCCTGCCACGGCTCCACCCACGCCGAGTTCCCCGCGCTGCACCGCAACGACAACCTGCAGAACGAAAAACTCCAAGGGCACGCCGGAGTTCTGGCAAGTTGCACCGCCTGCCACAACACCATGCCGCAGACGACCAACGGCGGGCCTCACGGAATGCATTCCATCGATTCGAACTGGGCGAAGGACCATGCCGATGTGGTCGAAAACGGAGGCGTCGCGAGTTGCCGCGCGTGCCATGGGGCGAACGACCGGGGCACGCCGCTCTCGCGCGTTTTTGTTGATCACTCGATCAGCACGAAATTCGGCACACGCACGTTCACCGCCGGTCACGAGGTGAGTTGTTATGACTGCCATGACGGCATCAACAAAAGCGATGCGACTTCCCGCACCGCGCCCGTCGTTTCCGGAGCGAGCCTGCAAGTCCCTGCCGGTGGCAGTGCCAGCATCAGTCTCACTGCCACCGGGACGAGTCCGGTATTTAAAATTCTCCGTCAACCCGCTCACGGCTCCGTCGCGCTCGTCGGCAAGGTCGCGACTTACTTCCCGGAAACAGGCTTCACCGGACCGGATTCGTTTCTCTTCACCGCGAGTGACACTGGCAGTTATATCGATGCATGGGCACCGGCCATCGTCAGTGTGAACGTCGGAACTAACGCCGCGGCCCTCGACCGCGATGGCGATCAAATTCCGGATGTGATCGAATACGCGCTCGGGCTTTCGCCGGATTTCCCAACTTCCGCTGCGGCGAGAACTCCGTTTTTCAAAGCCATCGGTGGAGTCGATTATCTAACCCTCCGAGTCCCGCGCGCGCCTTCGCCCGGCGACTCCACCCCGGTCATCGAATACAGCTCGGATCTCATGAACTGGGTGCCCGGCACATTGCTCTCCAACACGCCGTTCCTGCTGGAAGCTCGTGATCCGAATCCTGCCACCGCCGCAAAACGCTTTGTCCGCATCCGGGCGGCGCATTGAGATGCGGAACCGCTCCAACCCCCTCTCTCGCCGGACTGCAATTTAATGCAAAAAATGCCCAGTGATCCGCGAATTCGCTTTACAGGGCGTCAACCGGAGACGAGTTCAGGCGGCATGCGATTTTTGCTTCCACTCATTGCCTCTTCCTCGATCATTCTGGCCCACGAGGACGACAGCGAACTGATCTTTGACCGTTTTTTCGACACCGAGGATGGCTGGAACTTCCATGAGCACGTCGATTACGAAAGTCGTTACGCCTCCGAGGGCCGGGATGCGCTGGATGGTGACAGTCTGGTTTCCGGGACTTTCGAGGCGGGATGGAACGCTTTGTCCGCAGGGGTCTGGTATGCCAAAAGCCCCGATCAGTCGTATGACGAGCTCCAGCTCTCCACCGCCCTGAGTTGGGACTGGAAGGATCTGGAAGGCTATGTGGCCTATACGCATCTCCGTTTTCCGCAGGATGGGGGGCACGATCATGAAATCGGGACCGGTGTTTCTTGGTCCGGACTTCCAGCCGAAGTTGCGCTGGGTGTGGACGCCTATTACTCCTTCGACGCGGATGGCGCGTTCATCGTGACGTCGCTGAGTCGGGAATTCGAGCTGAATGCACGGTTTCAGCTCACTCCGGCCGTCGTTTTCGGGATGAACCAAGGTTATGTCACCGACGGTCATGATGGAGCCAACCATTTCGAGCTCAGGCTCGGCGGGGGGTATTCGTTTACGGATGAACTCTCGTTGACGGCTCATTTGAGCTATAGTCTGGCGATTGATCGCGATGCGGCGCGATACTCCGGAGACGAGCTTTTGAGAGATTTTTTCCATTTCGGCGTCGGCCTGGCTTACGAGTTCTGAGGCGGACTGGACAGTGTCGCCGCGACGGATTCCGCGGCATGGATGAACGACGGGAAATGCGGCTGCCAGCCGGTAGCGCGAAGTTTTTCGTTGGAAACCTGCTTGTGCGTCCACCCGCGTTTGCGATTGAGGTCGCGGGGGCCGGAGGGCGGTAGCGGGTGCCCGAAAATCCCGCTCAGTTTTCCATAACAGGCGAGCTGGCTGAGCGGGGTGGAGTCGCTGACGTTGAAGACGCCGGTGGCGCGGGTGGCGGCCAGATGATAAATGGCACGCGCTGCGTCGTCACGGTGGATTTGGTTCAGGAAACGCCGGCCGTCTTCCTCGATGACCGCCTCGCCGTTGAGGAATTTTTTCAAAATCACACTGCGACCCGGGCCGTAAATCCCCGCCAACCGGGCGACGACGCCGCCCGAGGTCAGGGTAACCTGCTCGGCCGCTAACAACAAGGTGCCGGTTTCACGGTCCGGGATGGCGGGGCTGTCTTCGGTGACCACCGAGCCATCGGTCTGCGCGTAAACGGAGGTGCTGGATGTGAACAACAAAGGCACTCCCGGAAATTTAGCTGCGAGGTTCCGGCAACCATCGACATAGACCTGCTGATAGGCCTCCGCTCCACCGCGACCGGACGCGGCGCAGTGGACGATGAAATCAGACTCCGGAAGATTGGATACATCATCCGGATTTCCCACATCGCAGGGGATGGTGCCGTTGACGCCGGAGAGCGAAGTGGCGGTGGTTTCCCAGCCGTTTTCACGGAATTCGCGGGTGACCGCCTGGCCGAGGTAACCGTGTCCGATGAGAAGGAGTTGTTTCATGAATGAGTGAAGGGGGCTTGCCTCGGAGCGCTGGCTTCAGCCGGCATCGAACTCGCCGGCTAAAGCCAGCGCTCCTTGACTCTTATTTCGCAGCGGCATTCTGGAACTCACGGCGCATTTCGGAAGCGTCCGAATTACCGATGTCCGCGCGCTGGATCATGAGCAGATAGATTCGTTTTTTCACCGGATCGATCCACGCCTGAGTACCGTTTTTCCCGCCATGCCCGAATGAGCCAGGCGAGAGCGCGGCGCTAACGCCCTGCGGATCGCGGACAATACTCCAGCCAAGGCCCCAGGCGCTTCCAGGGGTGAAGCCGGTGATGAGATCACCGCTTTGCACGGTGGTCATTTGTTTCACGGACTCCTCTTTGAGATAGCGTTTGCCGCCGGATTCGCCGCCGTTAAGGATCATTTGTGCGAACTTCGCATAGTCCGGGGCGGTGGAGAACAATCCGCCGTTTGCCATCGGGTAGCGGTTTTTCGCGGACGGGGATTTCCCGTCAAGGAAGGACAAATCCGCCTTTTCCAACTCACCTGCGGCGGTCCGGCTGTACGCCGGAACGATTCGGGGAAGCTGCGTCTCAACCGGATAGAAACCGGTGTCCTTCATTTCGAGAGGATCGAACAACCGCTCCTGCAGGAAATCGGGAAACGACTTGCCGGATACCACCTCGACGATCCGCGCCGCGGTGTTGATGCCTGTCTGGCAGTACTGCCACTTGCTGCCCGGCGGAAACACCAGGGGCTTGGCGATGACGGGCGGCATGAGTAACGCCAGCGTGGTGATGTTTTTCACCTCCTCCGGCCTGAGATCGCTCAGGCCGCTGGTGTGGTTAAGGCATTGTTTGATGGTGACCGCCGCCTTGTCGCCGGTGAACTCGGGCAGGTATTTGGAAACGGGGTCGTCCACCGAAAGTTTTCCCTCCTCCTGCATCATCATTACCGCGGTGGCAGTGATCGGCTTGGTCATGGAGGCGATCCAGAAGATCGAGTCGGTCGCCATGGGCAACTGTTTCTCCACGTCCGCAAGCCCGATGGCGGAGAGATGGAGGACTTTTTCGTTGTCTGCGACGAGGGTTACCACTCCGGATACTTCCTTCGCCTTGACGAAGTTCTTCATTTGCCCGTCAACGGCGTCAAACACTTGTGCCGCAGCGGGTAGTGAAGTGATGGCGGCAGCAGCGCACATCGTCAAAAGAGAAAGGTTTTTTGTCATGGGCTAGGCAACGGGAGTTTCCTCTCCACTTCAACCCCGGAAACCGAAAGATTCCGTTTGTCTCAACCGCCGGAGAACCTGGCCGACTCTTCCCTCTTCTTGTTAGTCCTCCTCCTTGTATTTCAGAGAACTTGCTGTCTCGAAGGAATCCTCGCGGGCCAATGACGGTCTTTAACAGGCTTGATACTTCCACCCGGTGATGGGAAAAGCAGTGCCCGACCGTCATGGATCCCATCGAAAAAGCCAATTCCCTCATCGAAGCCCTGCCCTATCTTCAAGCCTTTCGGGGCAAAACCTTCCTCATCAAGATGGGCGGCTCTGCGATGGAGGATCCGGATCTGGTGTCCCGCGTCATGCGCGACATCGTTTTCCTCGAAGTCGCCGGCATTAACCCGATCGTCGTGCACGGCGGCGGCAAGGCGATTTCCGCAGCGATGGAGGCAGCCGGGCTTGAGGCGAAATTTGTCGGCGGATTCCGCGTCACCACGGACGAGGCCATCGACATTGTCGCCCGGGTGCTTTCCGAGGAAATCAATCCCGGCCTGGTGCGGATGATCCGCGATTTCGGCGGCAAAGCGGTGGGGATTCCGGGAAATGATGTGTTTCTCGGAGAAAAAATCAAAGGCACGGATGCCGATGGCAAACGCATCGACATCGGCCGTGTGGGCGAGGTGGTGGGATGTCACATGGAATACATGGATGCCGCCCACAAGGCCGGCATCGTCCCGGTGATTTCCCCGCTCGCGGCCGAGCTGGCGACCGGCAGACCGCTGAACATCAACGCTGACCTCGCCGCAGCGGCGCTGGCGAAGGAACTGCGCGTGGCGAAACTGGTTTATCTATCCGACGTCCCCGGCCTGCTTTCCGACCCCAAGGATCCCTCCACGCTGATCAAATCCGTGACCCGGAAAGAAGCGGACGCGATGATCGCCGACGGCACGATCTCCGGAGGCATGATCCCGAAAATCCGCAGCGCGGTGGATGCGTTGAATGCCGGAGTGCGCAAGGTTCACTTCGTCGATGGGCGTCTGCCGCACGCGTTGCTGTTGGAGATTTTCACCGACGGCGGCGTGGGGACGGAAGTGGTGCGCTGAACTGATTAGATTTTCCGCAGGGTGCCGGTCGAGTCGCCGAAGCGTTTTTCCTTCACGCCGAATTCCTCAAGCATCCTGAGATAGAGGTTGGAAAGCGGAACATCCTCGCCGAGCTCCACGTGGCGGCCGGGATTGAAGGCTCCACCGGCGTTTCCGGCGACGACGATGGGAAGATCGTCGTGGTTGTGGCGGTCGCCGTCGGAGATGCAGCCACCGTAAACGATCATCGAGTTGTGGAGCAGCGACTTGCCGTCGACGTCCGGCGTGTTCTTGAGCCGGTCGAGGAAATAGGCGAACTGGTCCATGTAGAACTGGTCGATTTTCGCGAGTTTTTCGAGATTGTCCTTCTTCCCCTGGTGGTGGGAAATGTTGTGGTGGCCGTCCGAAACGCCGATTTCCTGGAAGTTCCGGGTGCTGCCGTCGTGGGCCATCAGGAAACTTGAAATGCGGGTGGAGTCGGTTTTGAAGGCGAGCACCATCATGTCCATCATCAGGCGGAGGTGCTCCTTGAAGGATTCCGGGCTGCCATCGGGAGCCGGGACGCCGGGATCTTTGGGCAGGCCCATGGACTCGGCTTTTTCAATCTGGCGCTCGATTTCGCGCACGCCGGTCAGGTATTCGTCGAGTTTGTGGCGGTCGCTGCGGCCGAGGTATTTCTGGAGGGCCTTTGCGTCGGCTTCGACGAAATCGAGCACGGATTTTTTCGAGGCGTAGCGTTGGCCCAGGCTGGCGGCGCGTTCCTTGGTATCTCCCGCTCCGAACAGCCGCTCGAAGACCGCGCGTGGATTGGATTCCGGCGGCATTGGCTGGGTTTCCGAACGCCAGGAGAGGTTGAACTGGTAGGCGCAGGAGTATCCGGAATCGCAGTTTCCCGAGACGCGCACCTTGTCGGTGCCGAGTTCCAACGATGGCAAGCGGGTGAGCGATTGGGCGGCAAGTGCGGCGACCTGGTCAGCGGAAATGCCCAACGTGATGTCCGACCCGGAAGTCTTTCGGGCTCGGGCGGACGTGAGGAAGGTGGCAACGCCGCGGGCGTGGTCCCCTGCCCCGTCGGCACCACCGCGGGCGTTTTGTTGTTCGAAACCGGTGAAGATCTGGAAGTCCTGTCGCAGCGGCTCCATGGACTTGAACGTCTCGCCCATTTTGTAACTTCCAGTCGTACCCTTGGGTCTCCAGTGCTCCAGATTCACCCCATTGGGAATGTAGAGGTAGGCCATCCGCAGTGGTGCACCGCTGGCGGTGGTGCCGATGGCTCTCTCCAATCCTGACGCCATGAGCGGACGAAAGGACTCCATGGCTGGCAGCGCGACAAACGCGCCAAGGCCGCGTAGAAACCCGCGGCGGTTGGTTCCGGGTAGTTGAAGACTCATGGCATGGAAGGGGTCGGATTTTGCAGGATGATCGCACAATAGACTCCGGAGGCCCATGAATTCTGTCGTTTCCGGGGATTTTTTCCCAGAAATTCCGGCAACGGATCAGGAAACTCCGTGCTTTTTCAGGAAGGGAATCAGCTCGTCGAGGCCGAAATCTGCGAGGACATGGCCGTGCCAGTCCATCGTGGGTGCCTTGGTCTGGCCGGAGAGTGCGACCATTTCCTGCATCGCCTCGCGATCGCCGGAAACGACCCGTGTTCGGACTTCGATGTTTTTGCGCTCGAGAAAATCGACGGCTTCGTCGCACCAAGGGCAGCCGGGTTTAATGTAAAGGATGGGTAAAGGCATAAGGGAAAGATTGTTGTGGCGGGTCCTATTTCCAACCTCCACCGAGGGCGCGGTAAGCTTGCACGACGGCGCGGAGGCGGTTGCTGCGGGAGTCGGCGAGGTCGAGTTCGCCGCTGAAGAGCTCGCGCTCGGCGTCGAGCACTTCCAAATAACTGGAGGCCCCCCCTTGGAAACGGTCTAGCGCAATGGACGAAACGCTTTTCTGGGAGTTCACCAGCCGGGTGCCCTCGGCGATGATCTCGCCGGTTTTCTGGTAGGCGACGAGTGAATCCGATATTTCCCGGAAGGCCTGCTGCACCGACTTCTCATAAGCGGCGAGGGCGATTTTGGCATTCGCCTGGGCCGCTTTCACCCGGAAACCCGAGCGACCGGCATCGAAAATGGGTCCGGCGAGTTGTGGGCCGACGGAGTAGGCGGCCGCACCTCCTTCGAGCAGTTTGCCAAGGTCTCCACTGATCAAGCCACCCTGTCCGGTGAGAATCAGCCGGGGGAAGCGCAGCGCCTCCGCCACACCGATGTCCGCTGTGGCGGCTTGGAAGGATTGGTCCGCCGCAGCGATATCCGGGCGGCGTTCCATCAGCGAGGAAGGAAGACCCGCGGAAATGCGGAACGCGGCGTCGAGTTGGTCGAGGGAACCACCGCGAATAATGTTGCCCGGGTATTCCCCCAAAAGCGCCTTGAGTTCATTTTCCTTTTCGGAAATGGCCCGCTCGGTCGCCGGGATCAGAATCTGTGCTTGCGAGAGCAGGGCCGCTGCTTGACCCACTTCGAGATCCGAGCTGACTCCGCCGTCCCGCCGGGCAGTCACGAGATCGAGCGAACCTCTGCGGCTTTCCACCGTGCGCCGGGAAATGGCGAGGCGTTCATCGAGGTTTTGGAGGTCGATGTAGGCTATGGCGACTGCGGCGACCAGTGATGTCTGGACGGCGTCGCGCTGGTATTCGGATTGCAACAACCGGGCGCGAGCGGCCTGGTTGTCCCGGGCGATGCCGCCCCAGAGGTCCAGTTCCCAGCTGAGCAAGCCCGTCAAATCGTAGGACTCGGAAGTCCGGTCACCGCCGGAAATCGATCCATCCGTGTTTCTCGATCGTCGGCTCGAAGTTGCCGATGTGCTGCCATCGAGCGTTGGAAACCAGTTGGCACGAGCAGTCCCGGCACGGGCACGGGCCTCTTCAATGCGGTAGGTGGCGGTGACCAGGTCCGGATTGTTCTGCAATGCCCGGGCGATTAGATTCTTGAGGGTCGGGTCTGAAAAGACCCTGCGCCACGACTTGTCGCCAAAAGAAGCGCCATGCGGCGCAGTGTCGCCACGGAAGGAAGCAGGAATTTTCACATCGGGCGTGCCCGGTTCTGGACCGAGAATGCAGGAGCTCAGCAGGACCACACTGGCGAGGAGGAGGATCGGTCGCATTTATAATCGAATTGATGAAAATCAGTGCAAAGCCATCACGGCACGGAATGAGGTAACTAACGAGCTTTCGCGGATAAGGTAGAGAAACCCCACAACCCAGTGCGAGAAAGTTTTTTGGTTTTGAAGCGGGATTACTGCTTTGGGTCATCTTCCCACATAGGATCACCAGGAATTGGCGGTTATTTGCCATTCCTTCGCTGATCTGTCACCAAATGTAGGGCCGATTTGCGAGTTATGGCCGTTTTTGGGAGCAAGTGGCCGAAATCGGGACCTTATCGTCCTTTCGCATTTCTTAACTTTAGGTAATTTGACGTCGTTCTGAGCGAGGTCCGCCTCCTCAAAACTCCAGCCTAAAAACGCTGGGTCAGCTGTTCGAATTGAATTCCGGGGGGAAATTGACCGAACACGGCCTAATCGGGTGGTTGCGAAAAAAGCGCGCGTTGAGAGATCCGGGGGGATATCCAACGCGCGCTTTTCCTTTCCACTGCCATATAAATTCCGCAGTGCGTTCCGGCACCGGAGGCGAGGCTCAAGCCCGTCGACGGCGAAGCAAGAGCAACCCTGAAAGTGCGGCCAATCCAGCGGTGGCCGGCTCGGGCACCACATTCCAAGTGACCACATCCTGGCGGGTCGGGTTGGACAGATAAGTGAGGGCCACTGGCGAAAAGTTCATCACGTTTGCCAGATACTCGTTCGCGAGGGTCGCGGTCGATGCACCGGCAGGCTCGATGATCCTGACACTGCCGTCGAACAACGACGCGACCGGAGTCGTCTCCGTCGTCACTTCCCAGATCGCCCACTGCACGGCGGCTGCGGTCTGATCGGAAGCCGGTGCCGAAAGGTAGGCACCGATGAGGCGGGCAATGATGTCGGAGTTCGCCAGAGAAATCGGACTTTGAATTTCATAAACCAGCGTCTCGCCATAAGAAATGTCCTGCAACGGTTCGACACAAAAGGCGGAAAAGGTGGTCCCGGTTCCGACGTCGGTGAAATTCATGACGCCAGCCGGGTAATTGAATACAAAGTCACCATTCCAAGTGCCTTGGTGAGTCAGAACCGGTTCGATGCCGTTCAATGTTGCCGTCAAGCTCTGTCCTTGAGCATTTACCGCTGCAAGCGCGGCCGAGACGGCTACTGCACATATCAGTAGTTTCGTAGTTTTCATGGGGGGATGCGGGAAGCTACCCAGCGTTCCCTGTGACTTCAAGAAATCTGAAGGGTTTCAAATTTCCGACCATCAAAATGAAATTCAATTAACTGATTTTCAAATACATGTGAAAATCTTGATTTTGGTACTCACGAACCAGCGAAAGGTCATTTTTATAAATAAATCCTAATAATATGGATTTTTCGCGTTTTCAAAGAGGGGAATGGAACTGACTTCTCCTGCATTTTCGTGACTAAAACGGCTCATCGTCATCCCATGGATCCGCGCTTCCCACCTGCCACTCCTCGACGAGCTCCGCGGGGAAATCTTCGAGGAATCTCGACGGCCGGCAGATGATGTCACCACTGTAGGATTTCGGATTCATCATCGGGAATGTCAGATAGAGATCGTCCTTCGCCCGGGTCAAGGCGACATAGAACAGGCGCCGCTCTTCCTCGAGCATCGGCTGGTCGTCCGCTTCGAGGATGCGACCGTTAGGGAACTGGCCGTCCACCAGCCAAATGAGGAAGACGACCTTCCATTCCAGCCCCTTGGCTTGATGGATGGAGGAGAGCGTGACTTTTTCATCGTCGATGTCGCTCTTGTCTCCGGTCGGTTCGCCATCCACCGAACTCATCAACGAGAGCTGCGCGAGGAACTCCAGGATATCGTCGAAACTGCCGCCATATTGCGAGAGCTGCTCGATGTCGGCGCGCCTGTTCTCGAAGTTTTCGAAACTCGCCTGCAAGTACTCGTCATAGACGCCCTCCAGGATGCTGAAAATCATGTCGGACGGTTTGGCGAACTCCCCGTTCGGCGTGAGTTCGTCCAACACATAACAAAGCTGCTCCCAGTGCTTCGCCGCCTTCTTCGGAATTTTGAATTTCAGGAACAATTCCGACCACTTCGGTGGCAGTTCCTCCTTCGCCGCCCAGCCGCTTTTCAGCCACTCGGTCCACAACTTCTGCGCCGCTACCGGGCCGCAACCGGGCAGCAAATTGACCATCCGCATGAAGCTCACCTCGTCCCGCCGGTTCACCACGAAGCGCATGAATGCGGCGATGTCCTTGATGTGCGCCTGCTCGAAAAACCGCAGCCCGCTGGTAATCGCGAACGGAATGCCGCGCACCGTGAGTTCCATCTGGATCTCCAGGCTCTGGAAATGCGCCCGATAGAGCACCGCCATCTGCTCCAGCGGAATCCCCTCGTCCCGCAGTTCCAGCATCCGCTGCGCGACAAACGCCGCCTGGCTGCGCGGATCGTCCAGTGCGACGAGCGCCGGTCTGGCCCCGGCGGCCTCCCGCGACGAGCGCAGGTCTTTTTCGAATCGTCCGGAGTTCGCCCGGATCGCCGCGTTGGATAGATCGAGGATTTCCGGCACGCTGCGGTAGTTCGTCTCGATGGTGAAAACCTTCGAACCCTCATAACGAACCGGGAAACCAAGGATGTGCTCCATGTCCGCGCCGCGCCACGAATAGATCGACTGCGCGTCGTCGCCCACCGCCATCAGGCTGTTGGAGTTGCCCACCAACAGATCAATCATGCGCCCCTGCACCGAGTTCGTGTCCTGGTACTCGTCCACCAGGATGTGCTTGAACTTCATTTGATAGAGTTCCAGCACGTCGGGATGCTCCTCGAACAGGCGCACGGTCATCACCAGCAGGTCGTCGAAATCCATGGAGTTTGTCGCCAGTTTTTTCGCGATGTAGCCGGTGCGGACGAGTTCGATTTTTTCGGACCAGTCGTAGAAATGATCGTATCTGGAGGCGATGACCTCCTCCAGCGTCGCTCCGGTGTTTTCGACCAGGCTGAACATCGACGCCAGCACGTCCGCCTTCGGAAAACGCCGCAGTTTGGTGTCGATGTCGCTGTTCGCGATGACCGAGGTGAGCAACGATTTCTGGTCGTCGCGATCGAGGATCGAGAACGAGCGGTTGTATCCGAGGTCCTCGGCGTGGCGGCGCAGGATCCGGCTGCCGATGGAGTGGAAAGTTCCGGCCCACAAGTCCGACGTGTCGTGCGGCACCAGTTCGCGGACGCGCTCGATCATTTCACGCGCCGCCTTGTTGGTGAAGGTGAGCAGAAGGATTTGCTTCGATTCGATCGCATGATCCAGCAACCACGCCACCCGGTAGGTGAGCGTGCGGGTTTTCCCCGATCCGGCACCTGCGATTACCAGAGCTTTTCCCGGTGGCGAGGAAACCGCCTCATATTGCTCCGCGTTCAGCGCAGCCACATAGTCGATGCCGGACGCCGCGGCGGCTTGCGGGCGGTGGAGGGTGTATTGACGGGCCATGCGCGGGCGCACCTTGGCAGTGGATTGGCCGCCCGGCAACCACATCCATGTCACCAGGAAACCACATCGTCCGAGCCCGCGTACTGCACGACGGATCCCGGACTAGCAGCACTGCGTCCCTTTTTCCCGTCCTTGCCGTACGACCAGAATACATAGGCTTGGTCGTTAGGCTTGGTATCCGTGTATTCCGCCAGTTTCCACGTGTGGAGGCGGCGATCGCTTTTCCCTTCCCGGAAATCGACCAGATCGAGGTTCCGGCCTTGGAATCCATTCACCGCCACGATGACTTCGCGGCCCCATGGATCGTAAAGATTTCCATCCTTGCCCACCCCGCCTTTTTTGTCGGCCTTGAAAGGAAACTGCACGTAAGACTGCTTGAGGCGGTTCACGTCATCAACCCGGAAAGTCTCGCCCGTGTAGGCGAACTCCTTGCTCTCGCCGACCAGGGTCGCGACGAGGAAACCGTTGTGGTAGAGCGGGTTGGGGTTTCCATAAATCGTGTCGTAGCCGTCCCACTGCTTGGAATCCGGGATTGGGGGCTTTTGGTAATCGACCTCGAACAGGGCCAATCCCACTTGAAAATCCCGGAACTGCGCCATTGCCTGAACTTTCTTGCCCTTTTCGACAAACCGGCCGAATCCCAGAAATCCCAGCACGGCGAGAACCGCCACGATGGCAAGCACGACGAGCAGTTCGACCAGAGTGAATCCTCTGACGGTGGATCTGAAACGTGGCGGGGTAGGGGTAATTCTCATCCTGACACGTAAATGTCGGATGCCGGGGCAACGGTTGAAAAAATTCCACGCCTCGGGAAATGCTCCCCAATCAATCCGCGGCCGCCGTCGACCAGGTCTTTTTCTCCTCTTCCTCCGCCGGATCCGGCAGTTTTCGGAAATAGACCTGCCCCACGCGGCGACCATCGGTGCTGGTCACCTTGGCTTCATAACCTAGGACATCGAGTGTTTCCCCGACTTCAGGGAACCGCTGGAGTTGCTGGGTGAGGTAGCCGCCGATGGTGGTGACTTCCCCGCTTTCGAGAAAAAGCTCGGGCACGTGGCCGGCGAGATCGTTGAGTGTCATCGAGCCCTCGACCACGAACTCGTCGTCGTTGATATGGGTGATCGACGAGCGCTCGTTGTCGAACTCGTCCTGAATGTCGCCGACTAGCTCTTCCATTACGTTGTCGAGGAAAACGATTCCCACCGGTGTGCCGAACTCGTCCACCGCCATCGCCAGATGGGCGTGCTCGCGGAGGAAAAACTGCAGCAGGGTGTCCAACGGCATGGTATCCGGCACGATTTTCAACTCGCGCTTGATCCGCATCAGGTCCGGGTCGGGATCGTTGATGAGTTTGAAAAGATCCTTGATGTGGATGAGCCCGATGGCGTGGTCGAGGTGCCCCTTCACCAGCGGGAAACGCGTGTGCTTGCTGCGCATCGCAATTTCCAGAACCTTTTCAAACGGCTGGTCCGCGTCGAGAATCACCACTTTGTTGCGGGGCGTCATCACATCGCGCACCCAGAGTTCGTTGAGGCCGAGGGCGTTGATCAGGATTTCCCGCTCGGTTTCCGTGACTTCCTGAGTTTTTCCACTCTGTGTCACCAGCAACGCAAGTTCGGCGGCGGAGTGGCTGTGCTCGCTCTCGCTGACCGGGTCGATGTTGAAAAAAACCTTGAGCAGCTTGTTCGCCGTGCCGTTCAACACGACGATCGCCCAGTGCGCCGACCGGTAGAATGCATGCAACGGACCGGAAAGCGCCATGGTCGTCGCGACCGAATAGCGGATGGCGATCGACTTGGGCATCAGCTCGCCGATGACCACGTGCAGGAAGGTGAAGGAAATGATCGCCAGCGCGAACGAGATGAATTTCACCCACCAGACCGAGATGCCGGTCATCAACAACAACGGGGCGACAAGCGCCTCGACAAAGGGCTCACCGAGAAAGCCGAGGGCCAGCGAGGCGATGGTGATGCCCAGCTGGTTGGCGGATAGGTAGCCGTCCAGGTGATTGACCACATTCAGGGCGGTTTTGAGTTTTGCTGGATTCGCCGTTCCCTCCGCCTCGAGCTGACTCGGGCGGACCTTCACGATCGCGAACTCGGAGGCGACGAAGAATGCGTTGAGAAAGAGGAAAAATCCAATTCCTGCGAGGTAGAGAATCGACTTCCCAAGGGAAGGAAACTCCGTCGGCGGAGTGGGCGAAACGGACGCGAGAAGATCCAAACTGATATGCAAGGTCATCATCAGTGGATCAGAGTTTTTCGTAAACGCCCTGGTCGCGTCGCTGGAGGATCGTGAACCCGGCTTTTTTCGCATCGCTCACCGAGAGCGGCTTCGTGACCGTCGGCGTGTTGATCCGCGAGATCACTTTTTTCACTGGATTCTTGCAGAGCGGGCAGACAAGCAGGGGGGCCCGGTCGATTGGGCGTCTGAGCTCGAATCCTCGGGCGCAGACGCGGCAACTATGCTCCGGGTCTTCCGAAGCTTCAGAAACGTATTCGTAGATGGGCATAGGAAAAACGTGGGAACGGGTAATTTCCGTCCCACGTTAAGAAAGCGTAAGTCGTGCCAGTTTACCAGCTCGACTTGGTCACGCCCGGAAGCATTCCGGCGGAAGCAAGCTCGCGGAAGGTGATCCGGGAGAGACGGAAGCGGCGCAGGAAAGCACGGCGACGGCCGGTGATCTCGCAGCGGTTGACCAGACGGGTCGGGCTCGCGTCGCGCGGGAGCATGGAAAGGCCGACGTAATCCTTCTCAGCCTTCAGCTTGAGACGGAGTTCAGCATACTTCTCGACGGTTTCTTTTTTACGCGCATTGCGTGCGATCCAACTTTTCTTAGCCATAATTCGGGGCGCAGGTGTTACGGGATGGGCGGGAGGTTGCAAGCCCAAAGTCGCCGATTTCGGGTTTTTTCAGGCTACCGGGGATTTTCACGGTTTCGAACCGGGTAACCGGTTACCCCGGAAAGGTTAACCGGGATAATGACAAACGCTGCGATTTGCCAGCGTTTAGAGTTGACTTGCCACTCTTCTGAATGCTCTACATCGATCAGCTCAATCGCCTTCAAAAAACATCAACCCTCCACACACCGCTATGAATCGTCGTGAAATCCTCCGCACCGGCTCCTTGAGCACGCTCGGCCTGCTTGCTTCCCAAACTTTCCAAACCGCCCGCGCCCAAGACCGGACCGCCGGCGCTAACGACCGCATCCGCATCGGCATCGTCGGCTTCTCGGACCGCCTGAAAAGCGCCTTGCTTCCCGCCTACAAGGCGGTCGCCGCGGAGTTCAACTGCGACATTGTGGGAGTCTCGGACATCTGGAGCGTCCGCCGCGAGGAAGCGAAAGCCTTTTTTAAGAAGACCTTCGACCAGGACATCGAGACCTATCGCAACAACGAGGAAATGTACGAAAAGGCGAAACTCGACGCCGTCATCATTTCCACCGCGGATTTCCAGCACGCGCTCCACACCATCGAGGCCATCGCCGCCGGCTGCGACGTCTATTGTGAAAAACCTTTCGCCGAAACCATGCAGGATGCCCGCGCCGCCCTCAAAGCCGTGAAGGCCTCCGACCGGATCGTGCAAATCGGCTCGCAGCGCCGCTCCGGCCCGACTTACCACGCCGCCCTCGAATATCTCAAAAGTGGCCAGTTCGGCCCCATCGTCGCCGCCGAAATGACTTGGAACGTCAACCAACCTGGCCGCTGGCGCCGGGCCGCCCTAGTCGCCTCGATCCAGGAACAGAACACCGACTGGAAACGCTTCCTCGGCAACCGCCCGGAGGCAAAATGGGACCCTCGCGCCTACCTCGAATACCGCCTCTTCTGGCCCTACTCGTCCGGCATCCCCGGGCAGTGGATGTGTCACCAGATCGACACCATTCACTGGTTCACCGGACTCCCCCACCCCCGCTCGGTCGCCGCGAACGGCGGAATTTACCAGTGGCAGGACGGCCGCACGAATTTCGACACTCTCACCGCCGTGTTCGACTACGGCCCGCTCGACGACCCATCCAAAGGATTTCAAGTCACCTACGGATCCCGGTTCAGCAACTCGGCCGGTGGCACCAAGGAAATTTACTATTCCAATGGCGGCGAACTCAATCTGGCCACCGGCAAAGTCACCTCCAATGGCGGCCTCGACAAAAAAAACGCCGCCGACATGAAAATGGAGCCCAACCTCCTATCCGATTTCAGCCTCAAGGGTGCCACCGCACCCGTCACTGCCGCGAACACCGGTGCCGATGAACTGACCACCGCCCACGTGAAAAACTGGCTGGAGTGCCTTCGCTCGCGCAAACAGCCGAACGCCCCGGTCGAGGCTGGCTACCAGCACTCCATCGCCACCATCATGGCCAACGCCGCCGCCCGCACCGGCGAGCGCGTCACCTTCGACGAAAAGACCCAGGAAGTCATGGCCGGCGGCAAGGTGTTCCATCTTTGATTCTACGGTGTCATGCAAACCCGCCGATATTTCCTTCATGCCGGATCCCTCTCCATCCTCGCGGCGGCCCTCCCGCCGCGACTGACGGCGGCCTCCGACAAGTCCGCTAGAAAACTCTTCTCCGCCATGGGCATCTCCGGCCAGCTCGACAAAGCTCCGGCGCTCAAAGCAGACGGCGCGGAGTTCCTCACCGAAAGCGTGGGGAACTTCCTCGTCCCGGACAAATCCGAGGAGGAGTTCGAAAAAAACCTCGCGAAACTCGCCGCCAGTCCACTTCCGGTCCTCGCCTGCAACGGCTTCATCCGTCCTGCCAACCTGCACTGCACCGGCCCCGACGCCAATCACGACCCCATCTGCGAGTGGGCGGAAACCGCCTTCCGCCGCCTCAAAAAAGCCGGCGGAAAATTCATCGTCTTCGGCAGCGGCAGTTCCCGCAAGCTCCCCGACGGCTGGCCCAAGGAAAAGGCCGACGAGCAATTCGTCGCTCTGCTCAAACGCCTCGGCCCGCTCGCTCAAGCCCACGACGTCATCGTCACCGTGGAGCAACTTCAAGCCAAGGAGTGCAACTACATCAACCGCATCGCCGAGGGGGCCGCGCTCATCCGTGCCACCGGCCACCCGAACATCCGGCTGCTGGCGGATCTCTTTCACCTGGCCGCCATGGGCGACACCCCGGCCGACCTCAAGGCGGCCATGGATGTGGTCGTCCATGTCGAAATCGCCGAGAAAGAAGGCCGCACCGTCCCCGGAGTCCATGGCGACGACTTCCGCCCCTACTTCCGTGTTCTGAGGAAAGCCGGCTATCAGGGAGCGATCAGCATCGAGGGCAAATCGACGGAAGGCCAGATCAGGACCGCATTCGCGGAAATTGCAAAACAAGCCGCCGAAGCCTGATCGTACCCGAATTTGAGATGAACTTCGATCAGGGAGAACTCGATCTATCCGGAAACGGTTCCGAAGAAGGACACCGGAAATGGCAGCAGGAACTCGACGCGAAAAAACGCGCCTTCGAGTCCCGCTTCGGCGTTATCCTCGGCCGCCGCGTGCGCCTGCAGCTCGCCGGCGAACTGAATCCGCTGGAGGGCACGATCTACCTGATTTCGAAAGACATGAAATTGCCCGGCAACAAACTCCGCTTCCAGCTCGGAACCCGGGAATTCATTGCCAGCGAGATTGAAAGCGTCATCCGGATCGACGAACCTCAAGCCCGGTAACCTTCACCTCCCCTCACGCAATTTCAGCACATGATCCTTCAGCGCCAGCACCTGCCCGTCCGTTAGCACCTCGTGCCCCGGCATGTCGGTGCCGACGATTCCGAACTTGATGACCCTCGCGACCCGCAGATCGAGCGCCTCACCGGCGGCAGTCCAGACGAACGGCCCCGCCACCAGGTTCGCGGGTTTTCTGGTGAGTTCCAGCGAGATCGGCCCGTTGCCGATTCCGTTCACTCCATGGCAGGCCGCGCAGTGAGTGGAAAAGAGCTTCTTGCCATCGAATGCCGCCGTCGTGCTGTCAGGAAACCACTTCGCCGCGGTTTCCATGACTTTTCCCATCCCACCCACGCCGGAATCCTTCAGGTAGCGGACGAGGTCATCCCCCCTTCCCGTTTCGAAAAGATGGGCATACGATGGCATCGAACTTCCGGGAACAAACGCCTGCGGATCGATGAAATGCAGCTTCAGCCACTTCTCCGACCGACGCGCGCCGACGTTCGATAGATCCGGCCCCTGGCGGCGGTTGCCGATGAGCACCGGTTGCCCCGCCAGCACCTCCTTCACGTCGCGGACCGGCCCCCAGTTCTGCTCGTCCAGCGATCCCGGACGGACATACTGCGAGTGGCAGTGGATGCAGCCCTCTGACAGATAGACCTGACGCCCGCGCTCGACGGCGTCTCCCGCGGAAGCCTTTCGCTTTGTCGGAAACGCCACCGCTACCAGAATCACCGCCGCCACGGCCACGGCGGCCCGCCAGCGCTTCAGATCGGATAGAACCATCACCGCCACGACCACGCAGCCCGCACCGGCGACAAATTCCGGCGGCACGCGTTGCAACGTCTGCGCCATGCCGATGCCGTTCGCCGAGCCGAACCACCCGGCGACCGCAAACAACCACGCCGCCCGCCAGCCGGCCTTGCGCACTCCATCAGCCCCCGAGAACCAGCCGGGCCACGCCACCAGAGCGGTCGAATAGAGCGACACACCCACCGGATAGAGCCAGCCGGCGAGACTGCGTGAAGATTCATGGTTAACCGCCAGCGCGGCTCCGGCGAGCACCGCCCAGGAAAACGCCGGAAGCACCCGCGCGCCTCCCCTGGCGAGGCAAAGC
>JBGSTM010000294.1:0-18462 GCA_041736495.1 Akkermansiaceae bacterium | reverse complement strand
AGCACCTGGATCTGGTTCTGGGTGAGCGCGACCATGTTGCCGCCACCGGACTCGTCGAAGCCTTTTTCGCCCTCGAAAACCGGCGTGAGCTCCATGCCGCAGATGGTGCAGCGGCCGGGCTTGTCGCTCTTGATCCACGGGTGCATGGCGCTTTGATAGAAGGCGGGCTTGCGCTCGCCGGTCGAGGCGGCAGGGCCCGATGGTGGTTGGAGCTTTTGCAGGGCGAACCAGGTGCCTCCTGCGGCTAACAAAGCGGTGATGAGGATGGTGAGGAATGTTTTCATGGTTTCAACGGTTAGGGACCAGGGTTTGGAGTTCTTCGAGTGCCGCGAGCTGCATGGCGATCATGCGGCGCTGTTCGAGGCGGATGGAAAACAGGGTGCGGGAGGAATAGAGCAGATCGGTCAGCGGGGCTTTGGAGCTGATCCAGGCGGCTTCGATGGACTTGGATGAAGTCAGCGCCTTTTCATGGATTTCTCCGGAATAGGCGCGGGCCTGGGCGGCGGCGTTGGCGGCTTCCGTTACCGCGTTCAGGACCATGGCGGCGATCTCCCGGCGCATGGTTTCGACGTCCTGGGTGGCGGAGAGTTCGCGGCTTTTCGCGGCATCGATCTTCGCCTGATAGGACGGATCGTTGAACCAAGGCAGGCTCATCTTCACGCCGACCGTGGTGCTCCGGATGTCTCCAGTGCCGGAGTAGAGCTGGGCATCGACGCCGACGGCGATTTCCGGCAGTCGTTCGCGGTCGGCCATGCGGGTTTCCGCGTTGGCGGCGCCGGCCATTTCCTTCATGGCCCGGACTTTCGGGTTCGCATGCGGGATGCGGGCAATTTCAGCGTGAGCCACCGGGACTGGCGGCGGCGTGGCGGGGAGTTTCAGCGCGGGCCAATGAGAGTCGAGCGGACGACCGAGGGTCAGGTTGAGTTTTTGGGCAAATCCCTCGCGACTTCGGCGGGCGGCATCCAGCATCTGTTTTTCCTTGGCCAGTTCGGTATCCATGCGGAGCGCGTCGCTGCTGGTTCCCATGGGATCGGCGGCCATTTGGCGGGCGTTTTCGACGATGGCGGCGAGCCAGTCGATTTGCGTCTGTTGGAGTCGGATCGATTCGTCGGCGAGGGCGAGTTCGATGGCGGAACGAGCCCCCTCCGCACCGACGGCGAGGGAAGAGGTGAGGGCGTTTTGCGATTCCGCGCGGCCCATGGCCTCGGCTTTGCGGCGTTGGGCGTCGAACATGCCGGGCTTCGGCAGGGCTTGTTCGATGCCGAACATGATGTCGCCGTCGTCGGCGCGCATCATTTGAGACGCCCCCATGAAGCCGACGCCGACCATGGGGTCGTTCCACAAGCGGACCGTGCGCGTGTCCTGCGCCGCGGCGGTGGATTTGAATCTTGCCGCGACGGCGGATGGATGTTGGCGCGCGGCTTCGGACCGCAGGGCGGAGAGGAAGTTTTCGTCAATAAGTTTGCTTTCCTGCGCTTGAAGCAGGGTCCCGGCCACGAGGAGACCGGTCAATACGGATAGAGTGGATTTCATAATTCATGTGAGTCATTGGATGGAATTTCCAAGCGTCCGGTTCCCAGCCGCGAGACGGTGCGGCGGTGATGGATGGACGCAGTACGCCTGTCGGGGCGTTGACTCAGATGACGAAACTGCAGAAGGCCACGGATAGCGGCACTCCTGCGTAGCCCCTCCGGGCATCATTCTTCGACGCGGCGGGAGCCACGGCGTCCTTCGGAGGAGAAAACAAAGCGGCGGGGTGAATCGACTCCGGCACTTGCGAGAGAAGCGGTTTTAGGTCGATCGTCGCCGGGACCAGAGGGGCGGGCTTTTGATTTGGAGCACCCTCATCCACGCATGGACAAGATTGGTGATCATCGCAGCAGCTCGGTGCGTGCCCGCTGGCACCACACGATTTTCCGGATCCCGCCGCCGACCACGATCCATGCACTTGGGAAAGCTGGATCACCAGTCCCATGAACAGCGCGATGACGACGTTTAAATTCATTCCCGACGTGAGAGTATTCGAGCTTGGGAATATTCCAAGGGTTTTTCGACAATGATTGCCGGAGGATTGATCGGGAATGCGTCCGATTCCGTCTTCGCGCTTGCCTTCGTGCCGGAAATCTCTCACAGATCTGGTGTTCTCATGATCACTCGTCAATTTTCAGCCGCCTTGCGCGGAACCGATGCTCAGGAAGTCGAGGTCGAGGTCAACGCCCGCGGGGCTGACAAACCTGTCGTCGTTATCGTGGGAAAGACTTTACTAACGTCGCAACGTACCGGTGACGAATAGATAGTAAATTGGAAATCTCACTTTCGAAAATTTGAGAACCCCCATTTTTGATGCAGGCTATCGTCCATGTGGAGGCTCCTGAGAAAGAGTGTTGCCAATTGTTGACGGCTATTTCCTTCATCAGATATTCCGATCAAACGAGAGTGGGTCGCCCACGAAGCATTGCCGAAGCCGCTTGAGCTGCCCGCTTGGAAACCATTCCTAGACAGGGAAGCTCCCCGCGCCGATACTGGTAATCCGGGGCGATCTCCGGTTTAGTCGTATGCATTCTCCAGAAAATTCCACCAACTCCGGTACGGTGGTATCGGTGGGTGGCAGTGTCGTGGACGTCCGTTTTGAAAAGGATCTTCCACCGATCCATGCGATCTTGCGCGCGGGAAAGGATGAGGAAATCATCATCGAAGTGCTTGCGCAGGAAGATGCGCGGCATGTCCGGTGCATCGCCCTCACGCCCACCCAAGGCCTTGCCCGTGGAATGTTCGTGACGGACTCGGGTGGTCCTTTGAAAGCACCGGTCGGCCGGGGAATCCTCTCGCGGATGTTCGATGTGTTCGGAAACCCCATCGACCGCGAAGGGGAAGTTCCGGGGGTTCAATGGCGTTCGGTCCATCGCGCTCCGCCGCCACTGGCCCGGCGATCCACCAAATCGGAAATTTTCGAAACCGGCATCAAGGCCATCGACGTGCTCGTCCCGCTGGAACGCGGAGGCAAGGCAGGGCTCTTCGGCGGTGCGGGCGTTGGCAAAACCGTGCTGCTCACGGAGATGATCCACAACATGCTCGGCCATCAGGAAGGCGTCAGCATTTTCTGCGGTATCGGCGAACGCTGCCGCGAGGGTGAGGAACTCTATCGGGAAATGAAGGAAGCCGGTGTCTTGAAAGACATGGTAATGATCTTCGGCCAGATGAACGAGCCGCCCGGCGCGCGATTCCGCGTGGGACATGCGGCGTTGACGATGGCAGAATATTTCCGCGACGATGAACACCGCGATGTGTTGCTTCTGATAGATAATATTTTCCGCTTCATCCAGGCGGGTATGGAAGTGTCCGGCTTGATGGGGCAAATGCCGTCGCGCCTTGGCTATCAGCCGACGATGGGCACGGAATTGTCGAGTCTGGAGGAACGCATCGCCAACACGGACACCGGTGCGATCACCTCGATCCAGGCGGTTTACGTCCCGGCCGACGATTTCACCGATCCGGCGGCGGTCCACACGTTCTCGCATCTATCGGCTTCCATCGTGCTCTCGCGGAAGCGCGCGAGCGAAGGACTTTTCCCGGCGATTGATCCGCTGCAATCCAGTTCGAAAATGGCGACGCCGGGCATCGTCGGTGACCGGCACTATGCCCTGGCGCAGGAAATCCGGAGAACTCTCGCACAATACGGGGAACTCAAGGACATCATCGCCATGCTCGGCATGGAACAACTCTCACCGGAGGACCGCAAGGTGGTGGCCCGTGCCCGACGGCTGGAACGCTTTCTAACACAACCATTTTTCACCACCGAACAGTTCACCGGCTTGAAGGGAAAATTGGTGAAACTGGCGGATTCTCTGGACGGTTGCGAGCGCATCTTGAACGATGATTTCAAAGACTATCCGGAGAGCGCGCTCTACATGATCGGCGCGATCAGCGAGGCGAAGAAAACGGAGCAGAAACCCCAACCCGAGGAGGCTGCCTGTGCATCTTAAAATTCTCCTACCATTCGGGGTGTTCGCCGATAAAACGAAAGTCTCACGAATTGTCGCGGAGACACGCAGCGGCTCATTCGGTCTGCTGCACCGGCGGCGCGACTGCGTGGCGGCGCTCGAACCCGGCATCCTGATTTATGAAACCGAAGTGGACGGTGAGGTGTTCGTCGCGGTGGACGAGGGAGTGTTGGTAAAAACCGGCAAGAACGTACTGATATCGGTGCGGCAGGCCTTGGATGGCACGGACCTGGGCAAATTGCGTGACGCGGTGGAGAAGGATTTCCTCATCGAGACAGAGGAGGAGCAAAGCGCCCGCTCGGTGATGGCGAAACTTGAATCCGGAGTCCTGCGTCGCTTCGCGACCTTTCAACATGAGTGACAAACCGCACAGAACGATCCGAAAGAACGGAACTGCCTATGCAGCTCAGGTTTCCGCAAAAGCTGCTCGCAAGCTCAAGTCACGCCGCAATTCCGGATCAGGCGTGTGGTTCGGGCTGGGCATGATGGGAATGATCGGCTGGTCGGTGACTGTTCCCACCCTGCTGGGCGCGATGCTCGGAATCTGGCTGGACAAGAATCACCCGGCTGACCGGTCGTGGACGCTGGCCTTGTTAGTAGGCGGATTGATGATCGGCTGTTTGAACGCATGGCATTGGGTGGCCAAGGAAGAAAAGGCGATGAAAGAGGAACAGGAGGATGACGATGCATGAAACCATGGCACTGGTCCTGGCATCGCTCGCTGGCCTTTCGTTGGGAATCATCTTCTTCGGGGGACTTTGGTGGACGGTGCGCAAGGGCATGGCTTCATCACGGCCGGCACTCTGGTTTCTCGTCAGTTTCCTGCTGCGGATGGGCATTGTGCTGGCGGGATTTCATTTCGTCGGCCAGGGCGATTGGCAGAGGCTGGTGGCCTGTCTCGTTGGCTTTGTCATCGCACGTTCACTCGTAACCCGATTCTCCGGGAGATTGGAAAAGGAGGCATCGCATGCATCTTAGTCCCGATCAGATCGTTTTCTGGCAGCAGGGGTTCTTCAAACTCAATGCAACCATCCTCTTCACCTGGGCTTTGATGCTGCTGCTCGTGGTGGGGTCCAAACTCATCACGCGGAAACTCACCAGCGAGCACGAACGCTCGCGCTGGCAGAATTTGTTGGAAATCGTCGTTACCGGGATTCAGCAGCAGATCGCGGAAGTCGGTTTGCGGAATCCGCGAAAGTATATCAATTTCCTCGGCACGCTGTTCCTGTTCGTTGCCGCCGCAAGCCTCTGCACGGTGATTCCCGGCTACGAGCCGCCTACCGGATCGCTCTCGACCACTGCGGCGCTCGCGCTGTGCGTGCTGGTCGCCGTGCCGATGTTCGGCATCGAGGATCAGGGTGTGGGAGGATATCTCAAATCATATGTCGAGCCGACTTTCATCATGCTGCCGTTCAACATCATCAGTGAGGTTTCCCGCACGCTGGCGCTGGCTGTCCGTCTGTTTGGAAACATGATGAGCGGGGCGATGATCATCGCGATTCTCCTGACCATCACTCCGTTCATTTTTCCAGTCGTCATGACCCTGCTCGGGCTGCTGACCGGCATGGTGCAGGCCTACATATTCACCATCCTGGCGGCGGTTTACATCGCTGCCGCCACCCGAACGCGCAGACCGAAGCCCGTCGGAGAATCTTCAATTCCAACCAACTAACCAACATGGACAACATGACAATCATCGCGGTGGCCTCCATCGTCACCGCCGGCTTCACCACCAGCATCGGCTGCATGATGCCGGCTATCGGCGAGGGGAAAGCAGTCGCTTCCGCACTGGTTTCGCTGGCCCAGCAACCGGACGCCTCCGCCACCATCACCCGCACCTTGTTCGTCGGTCTGGCAATGATCGAATCCACGGCCATTTATTGTTTCGTGGTCTCGATGATCCTGATTTTCGCCAACCCGTTCTGGAACCACGTCATCGCCCAAGCGGCGGGAAAATAAGCCATGCTCATCGATTGGTTCACCGTCGTCGCGCAAACGCTCAACTTCCTCATTCTGGTGTGGTTGATGAAGCGTTTTCTCTATCAACCGATTCTTCGCGCCATCGATGCCCGTGAGAAAAAGATAGCTGACGAACTGACGGATGCCGCCACGCAAAAGGCTGAAGCGAAAAAGCAAAGCGAGGAGTTCCAACACAAGAACGAGGAGTTCGACCAGCAGCGCGCCACCCTGCTTGCGACTGCGACCAATGAGGCGAAAACCGAGCGCAACCGCTTGCTCGACGAAGCCCGGACCGCAGCGGATGAACTCGCCGCCAACCGGCAGAAATCGCTCTTGAACGACGCGAAAAACCTCAATCAAGCCATCACCCGCAAGGCTCAGGACGAAGTATTTGCGATCGCCCGGCGGACACTAACGGATTTGTCCGGAACAAGGCTGGAGGATCGGATGATCGGTGTATTTACCGGGCGTCTGCGCATGCTGGACGATGCTGCTAAATCACAACTCGGCGACGCTCTGAAATCAACCGGGGAGCCTGCCCTCATCCGCAGTGCCTTCATCCTGCCGGACGAACCGCGCGCGACCATTCAAAACACAATCAACGAAACCTTTTCCTCTAACATAAATCTCCGATTCGAAACCGCGCCGGATCTGATCGGCGGGATTGAATTCACAGCGAACGGCCAGAGAATTTCCTGGAACATCGACGACTACCTCAAATCGCTGGAAACCGGTGTCAGCGAACTTTTGAAAGCACCTGCCAGCGCATGAACTCCGCACCCGAGAGCCTGCAGACCGTGCTCGACCAGGCATTTGCCGGCATGGGCAAGGTCCGTCACGACTTCACTCCACAGCTTGTGATGCGCGAAGTTGGCATGATCACCACCCTCTCCACCGGCATTGCCAAGGTTTCCGGCCTTCCGGGCGTGGGCTTCGAGGAACTGCTCGCCTTCCCCGGCGGCGTCTTCGGCATCGCGTTCAATCTGGACGCGGAGGAAATCGGTGTGGTTCTGTTAGGCGACTACTCGAAGCTTCATGCGGGTGACGAGGTCACCGGAACCGGGCGGGTGATGGACGTAGTGGCGGGCCATGGCTTGTTAGGCAGGGTGATCGACCCGCTCGGGAGGCCTCTCGATGGTCTTGGAGCTGTCAAATCCAACAAGCGTCTGCCGATCGAGCGCCCATCCGCAGCGATCATGGACCGCGCGCCCGTCACCGTGCCGCTCCAGACCGGGCTCAAGGTGATCGATGCCCTCATCCCCATCGGCCGCGGCCAGCGTGAACTCATCCTCGGTGACCGCCAAACGGGCAAGACCGCCATCGCACTCGACACCATTCTCAACCAACGCGGAAAAGACGTGCTTTGCGTCTATTGTGCCATCGGTCAGCGCGCTTCCGCCGTGGCGAAGGCCGTGGCAACCCTGCGGGAAAAGGGCGCGCTGGATTACACCGTGGTGGTTGTCACGGAGGGCAACGATCCGCCGGGCCTCGCCTTCATCGCGCCCTACGCCGCGACGAGCATCGCAGAGCATTTCATGGAATCCGGCCGGGATGTATTGATCGTTTATGATGATCTAACACAACATGCCCGGGCCTACCGCGAGCTTTCCCTGTTGCTCCGCCGCCCACCCGGGCGCGAGGCCTTTCCCGGCGACATCTTCTACATCCATTCTCGGTTGTTGGAGCGCGCTACCCATCTCAGCGAGGAAAGAGGTGGTGGATCTCTAACCGCACTGCCTATCATCGAAACCGAGGCGCAGAACATCTCCGCCTACATCCCGACCAACCTGATTTCCATCACGGATGGCCAGATCTATCTTTCCCCCACGCTGTTCGAATTGGGAGTGCTGCCCGCAGTCGATGTCGGAAAATCCGTTTCACGCGTCGGCGGCAAGGCCCAGCGGGCGGCCTATCGCGCCGTCGCCGGCGATTTGAAACTCGCTTACGCGCAGTTCGAAGAACTTGAAACCTTCGCCCGCTTCGGAGCCCGCATCGACGAAGACACCCGCAAGTCCATCGAGCACGGCCGCCGCATCCGCGCCTGTCTGAAGCAGCCGGAGTTTTCCCCGGTATCAGTGCCCGCACAAATCGCGGTTTTGTTGGCTCTTACAGGAAAACTCTTCGATCCGGTGCCCATTGAGCGGATGATTGAAGCCGAGCACGCCGTTCACGAAGCGGCCTTGAAGATCCCAGAGGATATAATTACTCGCTTTGAAACCGCCGACAAACTCAGCGACGAAGACCGGGCGGCGATCCTCGAAATCGCACACAAAGCCCTCGCTGAATTCCAGTCATGAGCGACACCAACGTCAGCCTGAGCCGGAAAATCGGCAGCGCCGGAGATCTTCAATCCGTGGTCCGCACGATGAAAGCGATGGCGGCCTCGAGCATCGGCCAATACGAAAAATCCGTAAGAGCGGTCGGCGAATACTATCAGACCATCGAACTCGGACTCGGCGCATGTTTCCGCGCGCATCCGCCGCCGCCCGCGAGATCGGAACGAAAGACCACCACCAACACGGCTGCGGTCGTGTTCGGTTCCGATCAGGGATTGGTCGGACAGTTCAACGACGTCATCGCCGATTTCGCAATCCAAAGCCTCGCCTCAATGCCCGGTAAACCCATGGTGTGGGCGGTTGGGGAGCGAGTTGAGGCGCGACTGATCGAAGCGGGCCTGACACTGGCGGGCGTTTTTCCCGTGCCGAATTCCGTCAGGGCCATCACACCGCTTGTCGGACGAATCCTCATCGAACATGAGACCCACCGTGGCCGGAGTGAAGTCACCGATCTCCACCTGTTTTACAACCGCTCCGGCACCGCCCCGATTTATGCCCCCGTGCAACAGCGCCTGCTGCCGCTGGATGACGAATGGTCCCGCCAACTCGCGCAGCGCCCGTGGCCAACTAAAATGCCGCCCGAAGTCATGGGAACCGGCACGGAAACCCTGCGGGCGCTCATCCGCGAATACCTGTTCGTTTCGATCTTCCGCGCCTGCGCCGAATCCCTCGCCAGTGAAAACGCCAGCCGCCTCTCCGCCATGGAACGCGCCGACAAGAACATCGATGAGTTGCTGGAAAACCTTCGGGGCACCTTTCACAAATTGCGCCAGAGCGCCATCGACGAGGAACTTTTCGATGTGATCTCCGGCTATGAAGCGCTCTCCAAATGATATCTTTATGAAAATCAAAACCAAACAATTCCAAGTATGCCCGGGCGAAACGGTGGACCTTCAAAAATGGCCGACAAAGGTCGAACCGCTCTACAAATCGAAGAAAAAATACGCAAAGAAGCTCAACAAGCAGGTGGACGAACTCAGCGAAATGCAGCGCCTCCACTACGCGTCCGACGGCTATGCCGTGTTGCTCATTTTCCAGGCGATGGATTCCGCCGGCAAGGATGGGGCCATCCGCCACGTCATGTCCGGAGTGAATCCACAAGGCTGCCAGGTCTTCAGTTTCAAACAACCAAGCGCTGAGGAACTGGACCACGATTTCCTGTGGCGCAGTAACTGCCGGCTCCCCGAGCGCGGGCGCATCGGCATTTTCAACCGCTCCTACTACGAGGAGGTCCTCATCGTGCGGGTCCATCCGGAAATGTTAGAAAAGCAAGGAATTCCTGCCGGGCTGCGGGACGAGGAGACCATCTGGCAAGACCGCTATCAGTCGATCACCGATCTGGAACGGCACCTCCACCGCAACGGCACCCGGATCATCAAGTTTTTCCTTCATCTATCGAAAGACGAGCAGCGTGACCGTTTTCTCGACCGCATCGACGAGCCGGAGAAGAACTGGAAATTCAGCATGGCCGATGTCGAGGAAAGGAAGCTGTGGGACCAATACATGAATGCGTATGCATTGTGCATGACTGCCACCTCTACTGAGGTCGCGCCTTGGCATATCGTCCCGGCGGATGACAAGAAGAACGCACGGCTGATCATTTCCGAGATCATCCTCGATGTCTTCCGAAACCTCAACATGGCTTATCCTGAACTCAGCGACACACAACTGGAGCAATTTAAGTCAGTCCGCGACAAGCTGGTGGAATGAGGCCGTTCCGCTGATCTCTTTGCAGGCATGCTCGCACCTCGCAGGCTATCGGCGGCTGATCCCGTTGTGCCATGATTGGCCTACAGCGGTGTTTCGCCCGGGGAACCGGCAGGTCAATACCGAAACGACATAGGAAAAGGTTGCAATTGATTGGGGAAATCTCGGCTCCTCTTTCCTCTTGCCAGTGGCGAAAGAAGTTCCCAGTGTTTCGCTGTTCTCATGATCACCCGTCTATTTTCAGCCGCCTTGCGCGGAGTCGATGCTCAGGAAGTCGAGGTCGAGGTCAACGCCCTCGGGGCTGACAAACCTGTCGTCATCATGTTGGGAAAGGGTTTATCCGTCACTTGATGTGTTTGTGGCGTGCAAATTGCATGATTTTGGTGGCGTCCGAAAAAATTGAAATATCGGAGCTCTGGGACAAGAAGCGCAAAGACTAAATGAATCTCTGTCAGTTTGTTGAGGGCGGCAAGAAATCTCTCTCAGGGACAAGCGTTATCCACGTAAACTGGTATGCTTAACTGTTCTTTACTAACTATTATCTTGACGATTAGTTGGTGGTTTCAATGATCGGAAGTTGGTTTTGCGAAATTGAGAATCTGCCAACAATCGCCTATCGAAAACTGATCACGATGAACTCCCCCCTTGCGACTTGGATGATGCGCGTCGGCATCATTTGCTCATTGCTGCAGTCAGCTCCGGCCGGAGACATTGAAGCCAAGAACGCCACGGCCGCTTCCAATCCGGACGGTTGGAGCTGGAATTTCCGGCTGGGAGCTTCTTATCGGAACTTGGGAGACATTGAGTTTCGATCCGGGTCCTATTCCACCACCGCAATCCTGCCTCCAGTCCCGAATTCCTCTGGAGCAGGCACTCCTACCAGCATCGAGCAGCTCGGAATAGGAACCTTGGACGACTTTGCGGACCGGACCTATATCGATGGATATGTCTTCATCGATGCGCAAACGAGTAATCCAGCCTCTTTCCTGCCCGGCACCACGGCATATTGGGGATACACCTCGAACTCCCAGGTTGGCGGTGGCAATCTCTACTATTCGGGAGGGGACTATGTGACTTCCAGTTCCACCTCCGCCAGTTCCTCAGCCGACGGCAGTTGGTCGGATGATCTCAAAGGGGGAACACCAGTCATCGAAATCGAGGCCCTGAAGCCGCTATCACGGAACCTCAGTGTTGGCTTTACTGCCGGGTTCATGTTTCTGAGTGGGGATACCGGCAATTCCTCCACGAATTTCAGCGCGACACAAACGCGAACCAACTCGATTTTTTCAGTATCAGATCGCTACGCATTGCAAGGCGTCATCCCCCCTCAGGCTCCATACTCCGGCGCTTTCATCACGCCAGGGATCGCGCCGCTGATCGACAACAAGCCGAGCGAAAGGATTATCTCCGCAGCCGGGACTTCGGTCGAAACCATCGACTTCGCCAACCAGATTTCCGAATCCCTTGATGTCAACCTCTATACACTCTCCCTCGGCCCCACCATCCGTTATGACATCGACCGATTTTACTTTTCGGGAAGCCTGGGGCTGGCAATCAACTTCACCAACTGGCAGGCGGACTTTGACGAAAAGCTCAACCGGCGGTCCGCGACCGGAGTCACCCAAATTGATTCCTGGAATGCCAGCAACGGGGGGACAACGGTGCTTCCGGGTTTCTATCTCCAAGGTTCCGCCAGCTATCAACTATCAGAGCACTGGTCCGCTTCCGTGATTGGCCGGTATGATTGGAGCGACTCTCTGAGCGATCGCGTCGGGCCATCCACATTCGAGGTGGGCTTGAGCGGATATACCCTGGCAGCGGCCTTAACCTTCACCTTCTGAAATGTTTATCAACCGGGGCATCCATCTCGTAGGCGCATTGTTGCTTTGCCTTCCCGCATCCGCTCAGTCGATCGGTCATTCGATTGGATTTTCGCAAAGCGGATTTGAATCATCCCCTTTCGTCGAATTTCATACGCCCATCCTGATCGATCCGGTCCCAAGTCCCGGAATCTTTAGCTACGGATTGATCTGCAGTTTGCAGGGCTCCAACGGTTTGGTCGGCATCGTCACCATGGATCCAGCTGCGGACCTCGGCTTTGACGGTCCATTCGGTCCGGGCGTCAGGGGGATCAACGCGGAAACCGGATTGTTCTCCGCCAAGGGTAGCGTGGACGCGCTTGCCGTCGGGCGACCGATGCACATGGCCGCCACACTCGGCAGCCTCACGATCGCCGGACTTCCGGAAGGGAACTACACTCTCCGCCTTGCCTCCTATAACACGCTAGGGCCGACCGAGACGATCTTCGTTGACGGGCTCAACCGTCCGCTCGATCCGCTGCTGAATTTCGGAACTGCCACGTTGCGGGTTCAATCCGTTTCCACTCCGGTCCCTCAAGCCAGCGTCACCGCTCTTGGGCCGATCCGTGCCGATCGCCAGACCGGCCTGTTGATCCGGGATTATGAGGTGAGGAATACTGGTCTCGTGGCGGCGGTTTTCCGTGTCTTCATCGACAACATGCCCGCCCAATCGGTCGTATGGAACCGCAGTGGCATGATTGACGGCCGGGCCTATATCGACCTTCCCGCTTCCTTGGCTCCGGGGAACACCTACAAGATCACCATTCAGTACTTCTCACAGGATCGAACCACCATTCCCAAACCGAATTTTGTAGTCACTTCTGCGGTTCCGGTGGTCGTCAAAGGCGTCGTGCCGGCTTCGGCGCTCCAGCCGCGCGCTACATTTACCGGTGGCCAGGTGCTTCTCGAATTCGGGTCTGAAAAGGGAAAACTATATTACATTCAGTATTCGAGTGACATGGGCATCTGGAAGACCGCACTCCCGAAGGTCACCGGCACAGGAAGCCGCATCCAGTGGACCGACAATGGGGCACCGAAGACCGACTCGCTGCCACTCGAGTCAGGCTGCCGCTTCTACCGGATTGTCACGGCCCTTCCCGCTCCCTGATCGTCCAGCAACTTCCAGTCCGAGTCGTTCACCCCTTATTATCTCCTTTCGAAGCCATGAGCCCCCCCGATATCATCCGTCTGCCTTATGCCCGCTTGCTTCGGGCGCTGCTCATGTTTTTCATATTGCCGTTTTCCGGAGTAAAGCTCGCAGCCCAGACGCAGCCTGCGGGAACCTCGCTTGAGATCAATGCCGGACAGTCGCAACGCAGCATGTTGCGCAACCTCAAACTCACGGTTCCCACCGGTCGCACGCTTGCCAGTCCGGGGGTGCGCATCCATTCGCTCGGAACCCGCGCCGAGCTTCCACCCACTGCATTCTCCGTCACCCCTGCCGGGACACCGGGCACCTACGGCATCACTTTTCCCAATCCTCCGGGAAACGCGCTGCCCGACGGCAACTACCTGCTCACGGTGGTCAGTCAATCCACTGCCAGCGATCCTGCTCGCCTTCAGGACACGTATCTTTTCCATGCCTATTTCGGCGATCATGATGGCGACCGTGACGTGGACTACCTCGACACCTCGTTCCTCGGCAAAACGTGGAACCTGAGCAACTCGTCGGCAAATTTTGATCCGAGCTTCGACTCCGACGGAAGTGGCACGATCAACCAACTGGATATCGACCGCTTTCAAACCCATTATTTCAAGTTGCTCGCAGCCGATGCAGCTGTCTCGGCCTTCCTCACTCTGGACGACGGGACGAATCCAAATGATGGAATCACCACCACGCCCGGCATTCGAGGAACAATCGACCGCACTTCCAGCACCATCTCCGGGGTCCTCCGAGGGGAAGTTCGTCGTATCGATCGAGTCAGACCGGACCCGAGCCAACCCTACGCTTACGTCCTCACCTCCGATCTGACATCACCCGGCGCGTTTGCCTTGGAGGAACCTCGGCTCTCCACACTCAACGGCGGTCCATTCGCGGCCGGTGTGAGCTACCGCTTCTACGTCCAACTCGTGATGCCGGGAAACCTGGTCGTCGCGGTTAATTTCACGGATTTCACCATCGATTCCACCCGCGGGAACACCGCTCCGCAGCTGATCCCACCCGGGGACCGGGTCATTCCCACCGACCTGGCCTTCAGCACCACCATCTTCGCCACCGATGTCGACCCTGGCGACACCCTTACCTTCAGCCTCGTCAGCGGCCCGCCCGGCCTGACCATCGATCCTTCCGGCAAACTCGATTGGCCGGCGCAGCCGGATGCACTCGGGCCGCAGCTCGTCACGGTCCGCATCGAGGATCGGGAAGCCGCCTTTGATACCGGCAGCTTCTCGATCACCGTGGAGAAGATGGACACGCCCGGGTTCGCCGCCGTGGCTCCTGTCATCAGCGTGCCACCGGCGAGCTCGTTATTGGTCGGGGAAACCTACAGCGCGGTCATTTCCGCGACCGATGCGGATCCGGGCGACACGCTCACCTATTCGCTACCCGCCGCACCGTCCGGCATGACGATTGATCCTGCTACCGGCTCCGTTTCGTGGACTCCCGTCGCAGGGCAATCCGGCCCCAGCGAAATCACCGCCGGAGTCACCGACAGCTTCGGCCTCTCAGATTTCGGCACCTTCGTGGTCACTCCCAACCTCCCAAACCGCGGCCCGCTCGCCGTGAATGACATTTTCACCACCCCGAAAGGCGTCACCACCACCATTCCCGCCACCGGCGTACTGGCCAACGACAGCGACCCGGACGGTAGCCCGCTCACCGCCCAACTCATCAGCGGCCCGCTCAACGGAACCCTCGCCCTCCGCCCGGATGGCTCCTTCGACTACACGCCAGGCACCGGCAACGCCGCCATCGTGCCGCGTCTCGCTTACGCCGCCGATTCGATCACCACCTTCGGAAGTACTGGCGTAATCAACGTTAACCGCACCCGCCCTGTGGGTACGGTCAGCCGCGCCGTTTGTTCAGATCTCGATGGTGACGGGAAGCCGGAGATCATCGTCCCATTCCAAAAAGCTCCGGGGGTCGGAAACACCGGGCATCTCGTCGCGCTCAAGCTTGACGAAGCCACCGGAAGATTCTCGCCCCTTTGGACTTTCGCGGCCTCGGCCGGAGAACAAAATTCGATTTATGACGCGATGGAACCCGCAGTCGGTGATGTGACCGGGGACGGCAAGCCCGAGGTGGTCGTGAATGGCCAGTGTGAGGGGGAAGTCCTCATTTTCAGCAATACGGGAGAGCTCCTGGTGAGCACTCAGGCTGACAAGACGGTCGGCAACGGAATCGGGGGCTCGGATGACTGCTATTCATCAGGCCTTTCCATTGCACCGCAAATCGCCGACCTCGATGGCGACGGCCTGGCGGAGATCATCACTCCGGCACGAGGCAAATTCCTGCGTGTGATGAACGGCATCGGCGAAATCCTTTGGGAAAAAGAACTGCCTTTCGATCTTGGATTTCGCAGGGAGGCGGGCGTGTTGATCGCGGACTTCGATCTGGATGGGGCTCAGGAGATCTACTACGCTGGCACGTTTTTCGATAAGGATGGAAACGTCCTGCGGACCATGCCGGACGCTGCGACGCGCTCCGAGACCTTCCTCGCCTTTGCCAATCTTGATGACGATCCCCATGGAGAAATCCTCAACTATTCGGGTCAAACTCTTCAGGCGACCGAGCACGATGGAACCTGCAAATGGGTCGCTTCTCCTGACTCCAACCCGCCCAGCGGATCCGGCTGCGGCACGCCGCTGCCCTTTCCCCACAACTTCTTCGCACCCACCGCCACGGCCTTGATCGTCGCCGACCTGCAGGGCGACGGCAAGCCGGACATCATCACCTCTTCCGCTAGCGATTTCTATTTCAACAGCACGATCAGCGTGTTCAACCGCGATGGCGAGATTCAGTGGCAGGTTGAGCCAACGGTTGGTGAGAATCTGTTGGGTAGGGCGAACATCACCGCCTTCGACTTCAATGGCGATGGCACCATGGAGATCGTCGCCTCCGGATTGCATGGCACCGTATTCCTCTCGGGCGTCGATGGCAGAAAATTGTTTGAAATCCCCGGTGATAACACCAATCCGGGAGCCTTGTTTTCGACGGTCACCCCGATCGTGGTTGATGTGGAGGCGGACGGGCACGCCGAACTTGTTCTCACCTCCAACCATTCGCGCAACCAGGCCACCGGCGTCTTCGTTTACAAGGATGCCAACGACCGCTGGATGCCGGCCCGCTCCGTCTGGAACCAACACGCGGGGTTTGTCACCAACGTCAACGAGGACGGCAGCATCCCGCGCAAACCCGCAATCAACTGGCTCACGCCCGGATTGAACAACTACGGTGTCAACGTGCCCGGCCCCGATGAGGCAAGCTCGACCGACAGCTTTACCTACCGCGTCACCGACGGGGAATTCACCTCAAACATTGCAACGGTCACCCTGGAAATCCGCAAACCGAACCGCCCGCCGTTTTTCCTATCCACCCCGCGTCTCGCAGCCGCCCCAGACTCCGCCTACCGCTACAATGTCATCGCCACCGATCCCGACGTCGGTGACAACGTCACCATTTCACTCGTCAGCGGACCTACCGGCCTCACTCTGGACGCCGGAAACGTTCTCCGCTGGACTCCTACCCAGGAAAATCTTGGCAGCTACCCGGTGACTCTCGCCGCAACCGACCGAGAAGGTGCGGTCGCCTTGCAAAACTACACCCTCCGCATCGTGAACGCTCAGCTCGTTCCCGATGTCGTCGGTAGAACGCAATCGGCCGCAATCGGCACTCTTGAGGACGCCGGTTTCGTCGGTGGCAGGATCACGCGCGAGAATCACCCAACCACTCCCGCCGGTTCAGTGATCCGCCAGCTCCCGCTCGCCGGAGCCTCCGAACTCCCCGGCACCGCTGTCGATCTGGTCATCTCCAATGGCAACGGCTCGGGGAACCCCGGAGGAAACCGCTCACCACTGGCCGTGGATGATTCATTCACCACTCCCAAAGGCGTGACCACCACGATCCGCCCTGCCGGGGTGATCAACAACGACCTCGACCCGGACGGCAGCCCGCTCACCGTCGAACTCGTCAGCGGGCCGCGCAACGGCACCCTCGATCTCCGCCCCGACGGCTCTTTCGACTACACCCCGGGTACCGGCACGGCGCCGTTCAGTCCAAAGCTGGCATTTTCGTTCAAAGAACTGAATGGACTGTTTTTCGGGACCAACAACTCAGGCTTTGATCAGTATGATTCGGGCAATGTCACGGTGGCCGACCTTGATGGCGACGGAAAGCCGGAAATCCTGGCGATCGGTATAAGGAATGATGGTTTTGGCCGAGGCTGGCTGGTTGCATTGAAGCTGGATGAGTCCACCAATACCTTAACTCCGATTTGGGACCGCCAATTCCCCTCCCTGTTAAGAGCGACTGAACCGGCAGTGGGCGATGTGACCGGTGATGGTATCCCAGAGATCGTGATCGGCACCGATTGCATGGGTAAAATCCTAATTCTCAGCAACACCGGTGAACTGCTTGTGGACGGGTTCACCGGTAACACAGAACCTTGTGCGAATACGCCTGCCACTCCCGAAATCGTCGATTTGGATGGCGATGGACTCGCGGAAATTGTCATTGGCTATAATAACAATTCGGTCCGGGTATACAGCGGGACTGGAGAGTTGATCTGGGAACGTCAGGCCGTCGGAAACTACACCGCGATTCAACGGATTCTCATCGCGGATGTGGACCTCGACGGTGAACTGAATATTTATCACGCGGGAATCCTCTATGATGCCCATGGCAATCAATTGTGGCGCTTGCCGGACAGTACCTTCTGGATGAATGACTGGGGAGTTGCGGCCGCGAATCTCGATGACGATCCGTATGCCGAAATCGTTAAGCTGGAACAAGGCGGGGTCCTGCGGGTGATGGAGCACGATGGAACCTGCAAATGGGTTGCATCAAATAGCACGAATCCTCCAGCTGGTTCCGACTGCACGACGCCAATTCCCTTCTTCGCGGTAGGCCGGTCCAAGACTCTGATCGTCGCGGATATCAATGGAGATGGGCAGTCCAATATCCTGGTCGCATCTTCGAATGTAGATACCACAGTTGGGAACTCTTTCGCGGTATTCAATCGTGATGGCAGCATCCTGTGGCAGGCGACGGCAACCGTCGGAGCGAACGCACTGGGCATAATGAATGCCGCCGCCTTCGATTTCAACGGCGATGGGGTCATGGAGATCGTGGCGAGCGGTTGGGGTGGCACTTGTTTCCTCTCGGGTGCCGATGGGTCCAAATTGTATGAAATTCCTTCGGATAACAATAACCCGGGAGGATTTTCCGCCTCCGTCGGTTTGCATCCGATCATCGTGGACCTGGAAAACGACGGCCATGCGGAACTGGTCATCGCGAGCCGTGACGGCGGTTTCGATCAAACTCAGGGGATCCACGTTTATAAGGATATCGCCGACAACTGGATGCCGACCCGCCCTGTCTGGAACCAAGGGCGCTACTACATCACCAACGTCAACGCCGACGGCAGCATTCCCCGCAAACCC
>JBGSTM010000266.1:0-4882 GCA_041736495.1 Akkermansiaceae bacterium | reverse complement strand
TCGCGGAGCAGGTCGCCGGCTTTGAGGCCATTCGCCAACGCGTCCGGGCCGCAGTGGGTGGCGAGGTGGAGTTTTTCGCCGTCGTCCACGATGAGCAGGGCGGGGCCGGCGAATTGCTTTTTCCTGAGTCCGTTCTGGAGTTCCTGGAGAAGCGAGGCGTCGGACTCGAAGGAGACGATGATGGGCTGGCCCAACGCGATGAGTTCGGCGAGGGCTTCGTCTGCTAGGGATGCGGCTTGGGCGGACTGGATTTTCCTGATGCGCTTTTCGGCTTCGATCGCGGCTTGCTGGGTTTCCTCCAACGTGCGAGCACCGTAGGCGAAGGTGGCGTTGATCTCGCCGATGTCCGCGCGCTCGGCGAGCATGGCTCCCATGATGTGCGGGAAGTCGTTCACGGTGACGCCTTCCTCACCAAGTGCGGTTAGTTTTTCGTTGGCGGCGGCGAGTTTGGCGCGGGCGGATTTGAGCTCGTGGCTCCATTTCTCGACGGACTCGTTCAGATAGGCCCACGCGGCTTCTCCGCAGACGGCTTCGATGCGGCGGACACCGGAGGCGATGGCTCCCTCGGACTTGATTTTGAAAAGCCCGATCTCTCTGGTGTTGCGGACATGGGTGCCGCCGCAGAGTTCCATGGAGTAGCCGTCGAGGGCGTTGCGCTTGCCGCCGATTTCGACGACGCGGACGATTTCGCCGTATTTGTCGCCGAAGAACTGCATGATGTCGGTGCGGCCCTTGATGTCGGCGTGTTTCACCTCGGTCCAGGAAACAGCCATGTCCTGCTTGATGGCGCCGTTGACCATTTCCTCCATCATGACGAGCTGCTCGGGAGTGAGCGGCGCGCTATTGAAGTCGAAACGCAGGCGATGCTCGTCGACGGAAGAACCTTGCTGCGAGGCGTCTTTGGAGACGACTTCGTGAAGGGCCCAGTGGAGCAGGTGGGTAGCGGTGTGGTGGGCCTCGATCGGGCGGCGGCGGGTGGTGTCGAGCTTGAGCGTGACCTTGTCGCCGACTTTCACGAGTGCGGCGGAATCGACGATGTGGGCACGGGCTTTGCCGATTTGTTGGGTGCCGGTGATTCCGATCTGATTGTCGTCGGTGTCCAGATACCCGGTGTCGCCGGCTTGGCCGCCCATCTCGGCGTAGAAGACGGTTTTGTCGGTGATGACGAAAAGTGCGTCTTCCTGCGGGTGGGTTTCGAGGATGATGGCTTCGGTTTCGTCGGCGTCGAAGCCGAGGAACTCGGTGACGGCCTCGGTGGAGATGTCGAGGGCGCGGACGATGGTGGATTTCTGCGCGGCGCGTGAGCGATCTTGCTGCTGCTCCATGAGTTTTTCGAAACGCGGCATGTCCACTTTAATGCCGCGCTCGGTGCAAAGAAGTTCAGTGAGGTCGATGGGGAAGCCAAAGGTGTCGTAAAGTTCGAAGGCGATGTCTCCAGGAAAAGGGGAGCACACGCGCCCTCGCGTGTTGTCGGAGACGCCCTCGTCTCCGGCAGGGTTCGAAGGTTCACAAAACTCCCGACACCAAGACCAAGCGTAGTCCTTCGCTTGCGTCACCAGTTTATCTGCAACCGGATTTCCGATAATGTAATCATATTTCTCAATGAGGTCGGACTCGCTGCGGATCAATCGATCAAACGATTCTTTTTCCCAAAGATTCTTGATGTTGTCGTTTTGAAGAACACTTCTCCGCTCTTTGAGAATCTTGTGCGAGGTGACCGATTTGATCGGCTGGAGAATTTCCGTAAGGCTGTAGAAGGTCGGGTTAGACTCCGAATCGTAGGATTTCACTTGTGGCTCGATGAGGAGATGCACGTGGTCCGGCATGACACAGGTGGCATAGAGGTGAATCTGGTTGAGATTGCGGGAGTGGAGGATGGAATCGAGGACGATGGTGCGCTCGGATTCGCTGAGAATGTCTCGGTCACGGGTGGTGAAGGTGACCATGTATTTGCCCCACGGGCGTTCGAAATGGGGTAGATTTCGACGGTTGTAGGTGGGTTCGGACGCTTTCGGTGAATTCGGCCCCATCTGAGGCGGGGGCGCCTCAGATGACACGCGAGGGCGCGTGTGCTCCCCTTGGATTGCTTCTTCGAAGCGTTTGAGTCCGCGGTCCAACGTCTGGTTAAAGCTCGCTTCTTCCTGTTCAAGCGTCGCTCGGACGACATCCTGACGACTCTTCAGCTCCGGGAAAACTCCGCCCATTTCGCTAACAAGCGTTTCCACCAGCGCGCCGAAGAACGGCTTTTCTCCGGAGAATCCTAACTGACGACCGTATCGAACGGCGCGGCGGAGGATTCGACGGAGGACGTAGTTGCGACCGTTGTTGCCGGGCATGATGCCGTCGGCGATAGAGAATGATAGAGTCCGCAAGTGATCTGCGATGACGCGGAAGGCGATGGCGGTTTTCATTTCCTCGGTAAAGAGGGAGCGGTCGGCGCCGAGTTCTGGGTAGATGTTGACGCAGGTTTTTCCGCTGAGTTCTTCGAGTTTACGGAAGATGGGTTGGAAGACGTCGGTGGCGTAGTTGGAGGGCTTTTTCGAGAAGTCGGTAAAGCCGTTCGTATTCTGGATGATGGAGCAGGCGCGCTCGAAGCCCATGCCGGTATCGACGTGTTTGGCGGGAAGTTCGCGGAAACTGCCGTCGGCTTCGGCGTTGTATTGGATGAAGACGAGGTTCCAAATCTCGATGCAGAGGTCGGAGTCGTTGTTGACGAGGTTGCGGCCAGTGACGGGGTTGCCTTCGGGGGTTAGATCGACGTGGAGTTCGGAGCAGGGGCCGCAGGGGCCGGTTTCGCCCATCATCCAGAAGTTGTCTTTGACGTTGCCGTGGACGATTTGCACGGCGGGGTCGCAGCCTTTGGAAACGAAGAGGGCGGCCCAGATGTCGTAGGCTTCCTGATCGAAGTTTCCGGGATCGCCTTCTTTCGGCGCATAGACGGAGGCGTAGAGGCGGTGGGCGGGGAGGCCCCAGCGTTCGACGACGAGTTCCCAGGCCCAGGCGATGGCTTCCTTTTTGAAATAGTCGCCGAACGACCAGTTGCCTAACATTTCGAAGAACGTGTGGTGATAGGTATCGTAGCCGACGTCCTCGAGGTCGTTGTGCTTGCCGCCGGCGCGGATGCACTTCTGGGTGTCGGCGGCGCGCGGTGGATCGTAAGGGGCTTTTTCGACGCCGAGGAAATAGGGGACGAAGGGGTTCATCCCGGCATTCGTGAACAGCAGCCCGGGCGACTGCGGAAGCAGCGAGGCGGAAGGGACGATGGTGTGCTGTTTCTCTTTGAAGAAATCGAGGAAGCTCTGGCGGATCTCGGCGGATGTCATGGGCGTAAGCTGGAAAGAACTGCAGCGAGACGCCACAGCCCCCTATTGGAAAGGGGCGCGAAGATGGCGGAGGGCCGGGGGCGGTGTAAAGCCTTGGCTAGGGGCAGCACTCATCCCTTTGGCCGGGTGAGTTTGAGGATCTCGGGTGCGGCGAAAATCCGGTGGCGGCGTTGGTGGGTGATTTCAGTGACGAACCCGTGCTTGTACCAGAAGGCAACGGCCTTCGAAACGTTCTGGTAGCTTTCGCCAGTGCGGCCTGCATGAACGGAAATCGACAGCATGGGTGAGCCGAAGAGTGAGTCGAGCACCCCGGCAGCAGCGGTGGGAGGACGTTTCGCGGCATCGAGAATGCTGCGGTAATGCTGATGGAGATCCGTGATGGCGTGGGTGTCCGCCAAGGCATCGCGGGCGGTATCGCGCACGCCGGTGAGGAAATAGATCAGCCACTCCTGCCAATCTCCTCGGGTGCTGATGGCCAGCAGGTGGCGGTAGTATTCATCGCGGTATTTTTCGAAGTAAGCGGAAAGATAGAGCAGCGGTTGGGACAAGGTGCCACGGGCGCAGAAGAAAAGGGTGATCAGCAGGCGACCGATGCGACCATTTCCGTCCAGAAAAGGGTGGATCGCCTCGAACTGGTAGTGAAGGAGCGCGGCTTTGACCAGGTCCGGCTCGTCGGACTCGGCGTGCAGGTAGTTTTCCCAAGCGGAGAGGAGCTGGTCGATTTCGTGTGGAGGGGGTGGCACGAAGGTGGCGGTTTTGAGATTGGAACCGGGGCGCCCGATCCAGTTCTGGGAGCGTCGGAACTCGCCCGGGGTCTTGGAGTTTTCTCCGCCACGAACGGTGGCGAGTAAAATAGCATGCAAATCACGGATCAGGCGGCTGCTGATGGGGATTTCCGCGAGGCGTGCAAGACCGGTTTCCAAGGCCTGAACGTGATTCGCCACCTCCCGGATCGATGCACGGGGAGGCTCCACGGAGGGTTCCACTTCGAAAAGAAGGAGTTCGTCTACTTCGGCATAGGTGTCCTCAATTAAAGAGCTCAGGACGGCCTCGCGGCGGAGGTAAGAGCGGATCAAAAGGTGGGGATTGGGCAGCAATCGACCGGCACCGCTGAGTTCCGCCACCGCACGATCCGCCTCGGACATCAGTGCGGCGAGTTTCCAGTCGATCGATAGTTTCGGCGGAAGCGGTGGAGGCAGGAAGGCAGCGTAGCCCTCCGGCTGCTGACGGCAGTTCACGCGTTGATCGCTTTCGAAGTCAGAGGGATTCATCGGCGTTTCAGCTAATAAGGTTGCCGCTTATTTAACTGAAACCGATTTCAATACAATAAGAAGCTGTCTTATTCTGTCGTGACGTGTCACAGAACAATAAGACCGAATCTTACAGCCCGATCACTTCCCTTGTGCCGGCGGGGGGAACGGTTGCTCGGAAATGATCCAGTCCTCGTTCTTGTCGCTGAAGGTTTTCAACGCCCACTCGCTGGGCAGCAGGGCGACGAGCCAGCCGCTGGAATCGCGGGCCAGCGCGGCACCGAGCGACAGGGCGGGTCGGGCGTCGGG
>JBGSTM010000259.1:0-13607 GCA_041736495.1 Akkermansiaceae bacterium | reverse complement strand
CTCCAGGAGTTTTCCGGTCTTGGGATCGTATTTCCACGTCTGCGTGCCGCCGAGGGTATTCGCCTGCCGGGTCATGCGCCCGGCGCTGTCGAACTCGAAGGTGATCTTGTTGCCATTGCCGTCGATCTGGGCGGTGCGGCGGTCGGAGGCATCATATTCGTAGCGGGTGACGGAGCCGTTCGGCGCGATCTGGGCGGTGAGATTGCCGCGCACGTCGCGCTCGACCCGGGAAAGCCGGTTGAGGGAGTCCTTTTCCCCGACCACGCGGTGGAATTCATCGCGCACCAGTTCCTTGGTCACTTTGCCATTACGCTTGATTTGCGCGACTTGTCCATCCGCATCGTAAACCACTTCGGTCTTGGAGCCGTCGACGGCGATCTGGGATTTCACCCGGCCGTTCTCGTCGTATTCCACGCTCTGCTTGCGCCCGGCGGAGGAAACGGCATTGATCCGGCCGAAGTCGTCGTAGGTGTAGGACACCTTGTCGCCGGCGGGATTGGTGACGGATTCCAGCTCGCCACGGGCAGTGTAAGTGTAGCGGGTGAGGTCGCCGTGGCGGTCCTTCGCTCCGATGACCTTGCCGTCGTCGTCGTAGGCATATTCCGCGATGATCTCCGACTTGCGGCGGTTCCCTTGGCGGACGCGCAGCGGCTTGGGTTCCCAGTCGAGGCGCTTGGACGGGCGGAACTTCGGATCATAGTCGAAGTAGGTGCTCACGCCCTTGTCATCGACAGTTTCCGTGAGCAGGCCGGTCTTTCGGTCGTAGCGGTACTCGACCATGAGCTTGCCGTTTTCCTCCACCCGCCGGAGCTTGCCGTCGTATTTCTGGCCGGGTGAGCGGTAGTAATAGTTCTTCTGCTGGGCTCCGTCCCGCTGGGTGGTGACGATGCCGCGCGCTTCGACATATTCCGTCTTTTCGATCAGGCCGCTGCGGTGGGTGACGGTGACGTCAGCGGGATTCCAGCGTTCCTTCTCCTTGGCCATGAGTCCGTAAGCATAAGTGCGCGCCCGATCCTCCATCAGCCAATAGTTTCCGGGCTGCTTTCTGGCAGTGAATTCGTCGCCCGGGGTGAGTGCTGCCGGGGGGGTCACATAGCGGGTCTTGAACTCCTCGACCCGCTGGGGATCTTCGGTATTGCCGATTCCGACCTTGGCCAGCACTCCCCGCTCCGGGTGGTAGAGAAATTGAGCGGTTTCCCCGACGGGTGGTTCCCAAGCCTTCAAGCGCTCGACCGTGCCATCCTTCACGTAGGCGAAGCGGTGCAACTGTCCGTCGAGCTTGAAGCTGGATAGACGTTTGTCCTCGTTATAGAGCGCGGCGAGCACGAGTCGCCGGGAATTGCTCGGAATATCGCGAAACTGGACTCCTTCGAGCCGGCCGTTCTGCCACTCGAACTCCAGCATCCGTCGGCTGGGAGAAACCACGCCCTCCAGCTTGCCCTTGCTGTAATGATATTCCCAGCCCTCTTCGTTCGTCACCGTCTGCTTGCTGGGAGAAACCTCGGCCTTCCACACGCGGTCCGCGCTGCGGTATTCGCTGTTTCTGTCAGGATTCTGCTGGAGTGCGACCTGGCCACCCGAGGGCATGCTCCATAACAGGACTCCCCTACCCACGGGCAGGATGGAAGACTCCAACTGCGGGCAGAACCAGCCGCTGCCAAACAGGCCCTCCTGGCTGCGCGTCGTCAGATAGACGAGCTGCAGCGGGAAATTGAATTCCGGGGAGGCATTCACGGTTCCTAGCGGGTAGTCCACCGTCCAGCCACCGGTTTGCAGCGCCCGGCCGGTGGTGGGAGGACTGAAGGTCCACGATGGCGCGGCCGCTTCAAGCCGGGGAATGGCGATTGACAAGACCAGCAGCGACACGGCTAGCAGGAGCTTGCAGGAGCTTGTCCTGCAAGCGGATCGATTAGGGTGCTTCATGGAAGAGGGGGTGGTGCGTCCTTCGCCGGAGTTGGCTATTGTGGCTTGTGGGACTTGGCTGGCAAATAATCGGGTAGAGCAAATCCAACTGTTGGGCTTTTCACAAGTAACCAATTCGGCACTCCAGCGCTAAACTCTCAAGTTGTGTGGGTTGGGTCGGAAAGTGGTCGAAGTTTCACAAAATTGCATTCTAAGATTTGATAGATTGGAATTTTTCGAAATGTGGCGAATCTGTTACCACGAGATTGTTGCCAGGTTCATATCGGGCTGTTGGGTGTGCCGATAGTGATACTGCGAGGAAATGAAAAAAGCCGCATCCCGTTGCGGGATGCGGCTTTTTTGTGGATTCAATCGATCACGCGCGGTGCGTCCATTCCGGCAGGCGGACGATCTCGCCACCCTTGAGCGCGGACTCGTGGGCGAGGATGCCGGTGCAGGTGATGTTCGCGCTCTGCACGGCATTCGGATAGGCATCGACGCCGGTTTGGAGCATTTTCACGAACTGGTGGACGAGGTGCGGATGGCTGCCGCCGTGGCCGGCGCCCTGGGTGAAGGAAAGGTGCTCCTCGCCGCCCTCACCGCCGTAAACGCCGCCCGTGGTGAAGAGCTGGATCTCTTCTGGGAGATAGTGCGCGAAGTCCGGGCACTTCACTTCCTCGGGGATTTCCGGCTCCGGCTTCTTGGCAGTGTGGATCACTAACGGGTCGTGCTCGATGAGCGGCCACTCGACGGATTTCTTCGTGCCGTAAACTTCGAAGGATTCGCGATACTGGCGGGCGACGTCGAACAGCGAGCGCACGACCTGGGCGGATAGATCGCTGTCCTTCATCTTGATGTGGCAGGTCTGGATGGCGAACGGCGAGCCATAACAGGCGTGCATGTCCTCGGCGATGGTGCCGGAGCCGAAGCAGGAAACGTATTCCGCCTGGCTGCCCATCAGACCGAGGATGGGGCCGACGCAGTGGGTCGCGTAATACATCGGCGGCAGGCCCGGCCAGTAGCCCGGCCAGCCTTCCATGTCCTGCTGATGGGTGGCGCGCAGGAACTGGACCTTGCCGAGTTCGCCCTTTTCATAGAGCTCCTTCATGAACAGAAATTCGCGGGCATAGACCACGGTTTCCATCATCATGTATTTCAACCCGGTGGACTTGCAGAGGTCGATGATCTGCTTGCACTCGTCGAGGCTGGTGGCCATCGGCACGGTGCAGGCGACGTGTTTTCCGGCCTTGAGCGCCTTGATCGACTGCTGGCCGTGATCGGGAATCGGCGAGTTGATGTGAACGGCGTGCACGTCCGGATCGGCTAGCAGGTCATCGTAGGAGGTGTAGCGCTTTTCGATGCCGAACTTGTCGCCGATCTCGTCGAGTTTCGACTGCGTCCGCTGGCAGATGGCGTACATGTTGACGCCCTTGAGACGCTGATAGATAGGGATGAACTCGGCTCCGAATCCGAGACCGACAATGGCGACATTGATTTCTGACATGAGTGGATGGCGTTTGGGCTTGTGGGTGGAGACAGGCTAGCGGAATTCCGTTGCGCGGCTTGTAGATTCGCGGCGTGCTTGTGTAGGATTCCGACGAGGGATCGGGAAATAAAGGAAATTCTCACCTTCCACCCAGCGGCGGAACCGGGATTTCCTGGCGGCGTTCCAACCGGTATTGACTGGCGGTCTGGCCCATGTGCCGGCGGAACTGCCGGGCAAAATCACTGTGGTCGTAGAAGCCGGACTCGAGCGCCACGGTCGTCACCGGTTGGTTGGTTCGGACGAGCAGTTCGCACGCTTCGATCACCCGCATCCGGATCATGTATTCCTGCGGTGTCATCTGGAAGGTGGCGCGGAATTTCCGCTCGAACTGCCTCACTGACATGTGCGCCATTTTCGCCAGCTGCGGCACGTCGAGCTTTTCGCGGAAATGGAGCTTCAGGTGATCCGCCACAATCGCGAGTTCCAAGTAGGGCTGCATCGCCGCGCGCTGCGCTTCGTAACTGCGCACCGTGCCACATAACCCGCAGACTTTTCCGGAGGTGTTGAAAAGCGGCAGCTTGTCGGTGATGAACCACTCTGGCTTTCCCTCCTGGTTGGGGAACAGCTCGATGATTCCCAGCAACGGCTTGCCAGTGGTGATGACCAGCTCGTCGTCCTTCCGGTATTTTTCCGCCAGGCGGGGTGAAAAAATCGAACTGTCCGAAATCCCGATGATTTCGGACTCCCTTGCAAATCCGCAGCGTCTGACGAAAGCCGGATTCCCCGCCATCAGTCGGCCGGATAGATCCTTGGCAAAAAAAAGCGTGCCTGGCAGATGGTCGAACAAGTGGCGGAACTGCCCGGGCTGAAGCAGCTCGTCCCAATTTTGCCGCACCTCTTCTGGAATCATGTGGCGGGATCTTACACAAAGAACCCGCAATTCTACAAGCGGGCGATCCTTGAAATATACCAGATTGATCGGACGTTCAGCAACGATCTGTTCTACCCAAGCCCACGCTTCCGCATCGCATGAAAAAAGTCCTCTTTCTCCCGCTCGGGATCCTCGCCGTCGCCATCGGTCTTGCACAATCCGCGAAGCAATCCACCGCCGAGCCGCACCGCGTGCAAATCCTGTTCCTCGGCGCGCCCACCGCCGCGCACCCTGGCCACGATCCCATCGAGCGCTACCGCGTGTTGAAAAAAGCGCTCGGCGTGGACGGCATCAATCTCACCTACACCGAGGACCTCGCCGACCTGAACCGCGACGTGCTCGACCGCTACGACGGCCTGATGCTCTACGGGAACTGGAAACAAAACGGTCCCATGGATCCCTCTCAGGAAAAGGCGCTGCTCGGCTTCGTCGAGGACGGCGGCGCGTTTTTGCCGATCCACTGCGCCTCCGCCTGCTTCGGTGGCTCGGACGCCTTCATCAAACTCGTCGGCGGACGGTTCAAATCCCACGAGACCGGCGTTTTCACCACCACCATCGTTGCCCCGGATCACCCGGTCATGCGCGGCTACGGCGGCTTTGAAACGTGGGATGAAACCTACGTGCACGACCGCCATGGCGACGACCGCACCATCCTCCAGCTTCGCGAAAAGGAGCCGTGGACATGGGTCCGCAATCAGGGGCAGGGCAAGGTTTTCTACACCGCTTACGGCCATGACATGCGTTGCTGGAACCAGCCTGCCTTCCACGAACTTCTGCGCCGCGCCATCCTCTGGAGTGTGGGTGAGGAAGTCCGTGCCAAGCTCACCGCGATGAAGCTTCCCAAGCTGGAGCAGGAGGAAATGATCCTTCCCGGCTACCGCGAGCGCAAGACCATCACCAGCGGCCAGAAACCGCTCTCGCCCGAGGATTCCCTCAAGCTCGCCCAGGTTCCTAACGGCTACGACCTCTCGCTGTTCGCCAGCGAGCCCGACATCGTGAACCCGATCCACATCACCTGGGATCACCGCGGCCGCGCCTATGTCATTGAAACCGTGGACTACCCTAACAACCTCCAGGCAGGAAACATCGGCCACGACCGCATCCACCTCTGCGAGGACACCGACGGCGACGGCAAGGCGGACAAGTTCACCCTCTTCGCCGACAAGCTTTCCATCCCCACCTCCGCCGTTTTCGCCAACGGCGGGCTCATCTGCACCAATGGCTCCGAAATGATCTTTCTCAAGGATACCGACGGTGACGACAAGGCCGATGTCCGCCAGGTTCTCTTCAGCGGATTCAAAATGCACGACACCCATGCCGGCGTATCGAACCTGCGCTACGGCTTCGACAACTGGATCTACGCCACCATCGGCTACTCCGGATTCGACGGCACCGTCGGCGGCGAGCCGCACAAGTTCTCCACCGGGCTCTTCCGCTTCAAGCCGGACGGCAGCAAGCTCGAGTTTCTCCAAAACACCACCAACAACACCTGGGGCCTCGGCTTCACCTCGGACTTCGACATCCTCGGTTCCACCGCCAACGGCAACCCGTCGTGGTATTATACCTTTGCCAGGGACATCTACGCACAGGCCGGACTGCCCCAGCCCAAGACGCCGAACGACGACGGAAATCCCAAGTTTTTCCCCTCCTCCATGGACATCCGCCAGGTGGACCAGCACGACCGCTACACCTCTGCTGCCGGACACTCGTTTTATACTTCGGAACGCTTTCCTGAAAGCCACCGCGACCGCATCGCCTTCGTTTGCGGCCCCACCGGCAAACTCGTCGGCCAGTTCGAAGTCACTCAAAAAGGCGCGGGCTACGTCTCCCGCCAGCTTCCCAACAACCTCTACTCCAGCGCCGACGCCTGGTCCGGCCCGGTCGCTGCGGAAACCGGCCCGGACGGTGCCGTCTGGATCGCGGATTGGTATAACCTGATCATCCAGCACAATCCGACCCCCAACGTGAAATCCGCCGGTTACGATGCCAAGACCGGTCGCGGAAACGCTTATGAATCCCCTGTCCGCGACACCCGCCACGGCCGTGTCCTCCGCGTCTATCCGACAGGTAGCAGGAACGATGTCTATCCGAAACTCGTCGCCACCGACCTCGGCACTCTGCTCGCCGGACTCAGCCATCCCAACCAGTTCTGGAGGCTCCAGGCCCAGCGCCTGATTGTGGAATCCCGCCTGCCCGATGCGGCCGCCAAGCTCAGGGAATTCGTGAAAGCCAACGCCTCCAACCGCGCCGGGATGCATGCGTTCTACGCCCTGCAAGGCCTCGGCGCGCTCGATGCGGAAACGGTGAAAACCGCCCTCGCCTCCTCGAATCGCGGCCTCCGTCGCGCCGCGCTCCTTACTGCTCCGGCCGACGAGACGCTCGCCGAGGCCCTTGTCAAAAACGACACCATCCCCGCTGCGGATCCGCGCGAGCTGGCGGAAATCTTCGTCGCGCTCGCCCGCGTCGCTCCTTCCGAGCGCATCGGCAAGGCGCTGCACGCCACGCTCACCGCCAGGAAGGACATCATCCTTCCGGATGCCACCCTCAACAGCGCCTGGCAGGCCGCCGCCCGCCGACATGCAGCAGGAGTGATTGCTTCCACCGGAAATCTCCCCGCTGAGATCGCCGCGCCGATCAATTTGCTCAAGGACCCCGGGTTCGACGGTCCCGGCCTCGGCGACTGGAGCCTGCGCCCCTACAGGATCGCACGCCCCGACTCCGCGGAAATCAGCATTTCCCCCGGCGGCAGAAATGGCAGCACCGCCCTCAAGATCACCTCCGCCTCACCCGCCGACATCGGTGCCGGAGCGGAAATCGCCGTCACTCCCAACACCCGCTACCGCTTCGGCGGCTGGATCCGCACCGAGAACTTCCAGAACACCGGCGGCAGAGGCGCCCTCTTCAACAAACACGGCGGCCCCGCCAGCGAAGCCCTCTCCGGCACCAAGGATTGGAAGGAATTCAACATCGAGTTCAACAGCGGCAACGATTCCAAGGTCCTTCTCCACTGCCTCTTCGGCGGCTATGGCGGCGGCACTGGCACCGCGTATTTCGACGATGTCCATCTCCAGCCACTCGGAGCCGGCGGCATCGAATCCGCGCTCTCCGCCGTGGCCAACTACCACGCCGAGAGCAAAAATCCCGCGGTTTCCACCAAGGAAATCGTCCGCAAAAACGTGCCCGTCCCCGCCGTGCATGAGCGCGGTGCCGCGATTTACAGCCGCACGTGCATCGCCTGCCACGGCCCCGACGGCAAGGGCGTTCCGGGAGCGTTTCCACCACTTGACGGAGCGGACTGGACGGTGGGCGATCCCTCCATTCCCGTCCGGATCATCCTCGCCGGGCTGCAGGGGCCCATCGAGGTTTCCGGCCAGAAATTCAACAACATCATGCCGCCGCACACTGATCTGAAGGACTCGGAAATCGCCGATGTGCTCACCTATGTCCGCCAGAGCTGGTCCAACGACGCCACTTCCGTCAGCGAGGATTTCGTCAAACAAACCCGCACCAGGTTCTCCGGGCGCAACACCCCATGGACCGCCGCCGAGTTGAAATGACGGTTTACGCCTCGATCGATCAGCGCTCTACTGGCTGGGCCACATGATCCAGTCACCCATGATCCGCCGTCTCGTTGTCGCCCTCACCGGATGTTTCACCGCCGCCTCGCTGGCCGCCGAGCCGTCGCACCCGATCGACCCAACCAAGTCCCCGGCTCCGGTCCGCGTCGCTTGTGTCGGCGACAGCATCACCCAGGGGTCCGGCGCGGCGAAAGGAAAGTCCTACCCGTCGCAGCTCCAGGCTTTGCTCGGTGATTCGTGGGTGGTCGGCAATTTCGGCGTCAGCGCGCGCACGCTTTTGAAAAAGGGCGATTTCCCTTACTGGAAGGAAAAAGCCTATCAGAAAGCCCTCGCCTTCAAACCGGATGTCGTCATCATCATGCTCGGCACGAACGACACCAAGGCGCATAACTGGAAACACGAAGCGGAATTCGTGGCCGACTACACCGAACTCGTGAAATCCTTCCAGACCCTGGAGAACAAACCCAAGGTTTACGTCTGCCGGCCCTGCCCGGTGCCGGAACCCGGCAATTACGGAATCAACGAAGCAGGCGTGCAGGAGGAAATCAAACGTCTCGATTCGCTTGCTACGAAAATGAAACTCGGCGTCATCGACATGCACGCGGCCCTTGCCGACAAGCCCCACTTGCTGCCGGACCGCGTCCACCCGAATACCGAGGGAGCCGGCGAAATGGCCAAGGCCGCCTTTTCCACCCTCACCGGGAAAGACGCCGCCATGGCCGAGTGATCCGCTGGAAAATAGAAAGGCGGCAGGTCCGCCCTGCCGCCTTTCTGAAAAGTGGTGAGCCGCCGTCGCCCCGAGCCGCGCATGACGCGAAGCGGTGGCCGCTCATAAAGTTCATCACACAAACAACACTGGTATAAACGCACCCGGACGCCCGATTGTTTCCAACTTTTTGAAGTTTCTGCTCCCGGAGCGGAATCCGCCGCACTTACCGGGGCCACCGCCGCCCCAAGCCTTTTACGACTTGGGGCGGTGGCCACCCCGTCAGCGAACGGACACGCGGGCAATTCAGCCGAAATACCGCCCGCCATGAAGTCATTCCGGGTGACGGAATTTTCACCCGGCCTTGCGGTGGAATCGCTGCCGTGCTAATTCCCGGGCAGATGGGCATCGCAGACCGGGAATATCAACGTGAGGAACACCGCGGAAGCGGCGGTTTTTTTTCGCAGCTCACCCCGGTGGTGAAATGGCTGCTGATCGCGAATCTCGGGATCTACTTCCTCGATCTTTTTCTGGGCCACCCGATGCGGAATTTCGGGGCCTTCGCCATCCAATCCGCCGTGTTCGAAGGGCGGCTCTGGGAGTTCTTCACCTTCCAGTTCCTGCACGGAAGCGTTGGCCATGTGTTGTTCAACTGCGTGGGAATTTTTTTCTTTGGTCCCTGGATGGAACGCTGGTGGGGCGCAAAGAAATTTACGATCTACTACCTTCTCTGCGGCGTCGGCGGGGCTGCTTTCTTCACCCTGCTCACCATGTTGGGAGCCCTTCCCGGAGCCGACCTGTGGACGCCCTTGGTCGGGGCCTCCGCCGGAATCTACGGCATCCTCATCGGCGTGGCGGTAATCGCACCCGACCTTCGCGTTGCTTTGTTTTTCCCCCCCATCGAGCTGTCGATGCGGCAGCTTGCAATCGCGCTGCTGGTGATTTCCGCAGGATCCATCGCGCTGAAATTCGGCGGCAATGAAGGTGGCGAGGCAGGCCACCTCGGAGGTGCGATTATCGGCTTCATCCTGATGCGCTTCCCCGGCCTACTCGGCGGCGAGCCGGGTGTGGAAATCGTCAGACCCAAGGTGTCCAGGGCGCCCCAGCCACCCAAACTGCGGCCGCGCACGGAAGTCGAAAAATCCCAGGACTCCGCGGTGGACGCCATCCTCGACAAGATTTCCAGCCATGGATTCCAGAGCCTCACCCAGGACGAAAAGGATTTTCTTCACAAGGCCTCCAATCAGAAAAAATCCCCATGATGACCGACGCGGAAATGATCGACTCCCCCGATCCCGGACTTCAACTCGCCCGACTGCGCGCGATCATGCACCGCCTCCGGGCGCCCGGCGGCTGCCCGTGGGATGCCGAGCAAACGCATTCATCCATCGTCCCGAACCTCATCGAGGAAGCGTACGAAACGGTCGACACCATCCGGCGCGGCGATTACGAGCACCTCAAGGAGGAACTCGGCGATCTGTTATTGCAGGTCGTCTTCCATAGCGAGATCGCCGAAGAGGCCGGGCGTTTCAATCTGGACGACGTCGCCCGCGAGATCAGCGAGAAACTGGTGCGCCGCCATCCGCACGTCTTCGGCACCAGCGATGTCGCCACCACCGACGGAGTGCTCCAGCAGTGGGACGAAATCAAGCGCGCTGAAAAGGGCGACGAGCAGCAACCTTACCTCCACGGCGTCGGCAAAGGCCTGCCCGGCCTGCTGCGCGCCTCCAAGCTCCAGAAAAAGGCCGCCAAGGTCGGCTTCGACTGGCCGTTGGAAATCGGCGTGATCGCCAAGATCCGCGAAGAACTGCTCGAACTGCAATCGGCGGTGGATGCCCAGGATCTCGACGCGATTTCCGAGGAGATGGGCGACCTGATGTTTTCCGTCGTCAATCTCGCCCGCTTCCGCAAGGTCGATCCCGAGGTCCTGATGAATGCGGCGAACAACAAGTTCGAAAACCGCTTCGGAGAAATGGAACGCATCCTCAAAGCCAAGTGCCTCACTCTGGAAGTCGCGAGTGCGGAACAGATGGAAGACGCGTGGGAAGCTGCGAAAGAGCGGGAACGGTGAACACCGGGCCGGCCACTACCGCTAGCTGGGATTTTGCCCGGCTTGGAGCGCGTGATACACCTTGATCGCCGCATAGGCGTCGTTCGCGGCGTATAACAACTGCCTCTCGGTGAGCTCCTTCAATGCCCAGTTCGAGGTGGTGGTGGATTTGGATTTCAGGAACTTGCGGTTGAAAAGCATGGCCACGGCCGACTTCGCGCCCACGGCGTTCCGATACCCGAGTTGCTTGAACGACCGGTCGAGATCGATGATCGACCCAGGCCGGATTCCGAAGCGGTGGGAAATCTGATGGAGATCACCGCCCAGCCCGAAACCGATTTTCGTAAGCTCCGTGGATTTCAGCAGCTCGACAATCGCCGGATGGCTCTCGGTGCAGTGCGATTGGAAGATATAGGCCTTCTCGATGGTGGCGAACTGCAGGACATGCGGGCCTTCGGAGACCTGCCCCTTGTGGAACGTCGGCTTGGACTCGGTGTCAAATCCCACCATACCGGCCCCCATCAGCTCGGCGAGCGCGATCTCCGCCTGGCGCGCTTCGGCAACTACGAAGATCGATTCCAGTCCAAGACCGTCAAACGGCTCAAGTTCAGCGATGTCGGACTTGTGGGGAATGGATTTGTCAGGAGTCATGGGCTATGGAAAAACCACAGGAACATTCCCTGTGAGTGGAGATGATAGGTCGGACGGACCGCGGGAGCAAGCAAATGATGGTTAGAAGATGCCGCAATGTTATGCAATTACCGCGATACATGCGTTTGAGCCGGATAGCAAGGACCGGCTGACAAGCCCGAAGGCCTGGCAACCGGTCCCGTTTGCATCGGCGCGCGATCTCCGCCGGGCGTTCGTTCAGACCGCCAACGCCTCGTCCGCCAGGAACTCCGGGCGGTAGCGTAGCAAACAACCGACTCCGCCATGGGTCGCGAGCAGCTCGTCGCCCTCACAGACCTCGATGGCCAGATCCCTCGCCGTGGCAAGTCGGGTGAGTTCCTCGCGCCCGGCCTTGGGAAGTTCTTCGGAAATGACCAGCTCCGCCGCGTAACCGCCGAGGATGGCGTCGCGCGAATGGTCCACGCCCACCACCGCCAACCCGCCGCGGCGGATCTGCTCGTGCAGGCGGCCCACCGTGTCACGGGATTCCGCCCGCTCAACCTCGACGAAGGTGTCGATCGCCTGCTCCAGTACGGTGGAATAATCGCCACCCGGTGGTGTCTTGAGCAACTCACCCACCACGCGTGCCTCGATATGCTTGGGGAGGATGTCGTGCAGACCGGAGACATGACGCGGATTTCCAGCGAGGATCAGGTGGTTGTGGCCGCGCCGGGCCATCAGGTTGGTGATGATGGTCACCTGGTCGCGGTGGAATTTCTGGTCGCTCTCGCGTTTGCGCTGGTGATAGTGCTCGCGGCCCCACTCGCGCCCGAGCCGCCCTCCCAGCTCAGGGCGCTGGGTGAGAATCGCCTCGCTCACCGCGCCCAGCGTGACCTCGAAGATCCGCGACGCGTCGTCGGTGGTGATGACCACCACGAAGCGGTGAAACCGGTCTTTCAGCTGCACCAATGGAAAAATCGCCGGCCGGTTGGAGACATCGAAATGCAGATCCAGCGGCACGCTGAAGGGAAGGACCAATCGCATCGGATCCTCGCCCTGGCGGCTGAAAACGGCCACGCTGTGGACATGCTCCGGCCGGTCGCGGGAGATTTCCCGGATCACATTCTGCCGCGACAGATCGAACAGAGGCCTTTGCGCGGCGGCAAGCGTCGAGCGGGCCGCCGTCGACCATTGTTCGAACTTGGACCGGAGCGCGTCGGAGCTCTGATAGAGATCGAGGTAGGCGCTGATGGTCGGGGCATCGGATTCGGGAAGATCGGCGAGCTGGGAGATATGGGTTCCTAGCAGCTCCATTTCGTTCATGACGGGGTTTGTAGTCATCCGTCCACCTTAACCAATTCTCCCGGCATGTATGGTGGAATCACCCGCGAATTTTCCACCCGCCTAAGCTATGTCAGGACAGCTCCTTGAGCGAGGCGCGGCCGCGTTGTTTGGTTTCGGGGTCGTCCTTTTCTTTATTAGGCATCGAGAGTCCGAGCTCCAGATACCGCTTGGCCTCGGCCTTGCGCCCCATCATCTCGTAGGTGCGGCCGAGTTCCACGAAATGCACGAGGCGCTTCGGATTCAGGGCGATGGCTTTTCGGAAACACTCCACCGCCGTCTCGTTCGACGCGGCGGGCAGCTTGCCGTAAATGATGCCGGCCAGCGCCCGGGTGGCCCCGCCGATGTTCGCCAGCGACTGGTGCCAGCGTCCTAGCAGATGCCAGGCGTAGTCGTTTTTCGGGTCGATTTTCACGGCCTTTTCCGCCGCTTCCTTGATGCGCTTGGAAGCCTCGACCATTTCGCGGTTGCCCATGTAGGGAGTGAGCTTGCCGAGGCAAATGGCCACACAGAGATGCGGGTCGCATTCATTCGGCGCGAGGGCCACGGCACGTTCGCCATAAGCGAGCGCCTTGCGGCCGGAGGCGATTTTGTCCGCCTCTTTCGGCAGGTCGTTCATGCGCAGGGCATATTGACGGGAGATTTTCACCAGCAACGCGACATTGTCCGGTTGGAGCTTTTCGGCGGGCAGGTAGTATTTCAGCGCTTCGTCGAACTGGAATTTCGCCTCCTGCGCATCGCCGGATTTCACCAGTTCCGCGAAATCAGCAAATGCGGAAATCGCGCTGCAAAGGAGGATGAGAAGAACTTTCATGGGCGAGACTAGATCAATGTCAGAAAAATTCCAGTGGTGGATTTTCAGCGTGTCGGCGCTGGTTCAAAGCTGGATTTTCCGCTGGATCAAAACTAGACGGATTTTAGCGTGAAATGGCCGAGGATTGGTGGCCATGTTGACTTGGGTGAATGATCGAGGACCCAGAGCTTGCGCAACGGGTGGAAAAGCA
>JBGSTM010000256.1:0-4078 GCA_041736495.1 Akkermansiaceae bacterium | reverse complement strand
ACCCGGCCAGCTGGTCCGGTGCCGGCCAGCCCGTCGAAACGGTTTCCGGCGAGAACGTCACCGTCACCGTCCGCCAGACCACCCAGCAGGCGCTGCTCCAGTGGCAGACGCTCAACGTCGGCAAAAAAACCACGCTCACTTTCGACCAAAGCGCCGGCGGCGAAAACGTCGGCCAGTGGATCGCCTTCAACAAGATCAACGACCCCACCGGCAACCCCACCCAGATCCTCGGCAACATCAAGGCCGACGGCCAGGTCTATCTGATCAACCGCAACGGCGTCATCTTCGGCGGCAGCAGTCAGGTGAACGCCCGCGGGCTCACGGTTTCCTCCCTGCCGCTCAACGACAACCTCGTATCGCAGGGCCTACTGAATAACCGCGACGCACAGTTCCTTTTTTCCGGACTCTTCGTGCCGGGCGGCGCTGACGGAACCCCGGACTTCACTCCGGAGCCTCCGCCGGCGTCCGGACGTTATGGCGATGTGGTGGTGCAACCGGGTGCCGTCCTCAGCAGCCCGGCCAGTGGTGGCGGAAATGGTGGCAGAATCACTCTCGTCGGTCCGAATGTCACCCACGCGGGAACGATTTCCACGGAATCCGGTCAGACCATTCTCGCTGCTGGCTTGCAGGTGGCGATGGCGGCCCACGACGGAAACGATCCCAGCCTGCGCGGCCTCGATGTCTGGGTGGGCGCAGTAGGCGATTACGCCGGGTCGGTGAATCAATCGGGCATCATTGAAACCCTGACAGGAAGCACGTCGATTACCGGTCGGCTGATCCAGCAACTTGGAATCATCGAAAGCAGCACTTCGGTCAATCTCAACGGGCGCATTGACATCAAGGCAAGTTACGGTGCGGTCGCGAATCCGAACTTCGACAGTTCGAGCGAGCAGGGTGCCGGAGGACCGATGTTTTTCAACCAATACACCGGTCCGGTGATATTGGGTGGGGGAAGCGTGACCCGGATCCTGCCGGACTACGCTAGCGTCAAAGCAGTCCCCGGAACCGAGCTGCCCGAGCGCTCCCAGGTGAACATCGAAGGGCTAGCGGTTCATCTCGGCAAGGGTTCCGTCGTCCATGCTCCCAATGGATTGGTTTCGATTCGCGCCGGCACTTGGCCCTACAAGGATGCGGATGGCAACCGGACGATTTTCGATGGGAACGGCAACGTGGAGGCGGGCCTCAACAATTATTTCAGCGGAGCAACCCAGCGTTTCCTGTTTGATGCCGGCCAGATTTATGTGGATGAGGGGGCCACCATCAGCGTGGCGGGAAGTGTCGATGTCTTCGTCCCGCTCGCGCAGAGCATTCTGGAAGTCGAGTTCCGGGGTGCGGAACTGGCGAACTCTCCGTTGCAACGCGAATCCAATCTTCGTGGCGCACCACTCACGGTGGATATCCGCCAGTCGGGTGCCTTTAATGGGATCTTCTGGGTCGGCACGCCGCTCGGCGACGTCACCGGGCTGGTCGGCATCATCGAAAGAAACGCGGCCCAACTGACTGCTCTGGGTGGGGACATCACGCTCCAAGCCGGGGAATCGCTGGTGCTCCGCAATGGTTCTACGCTCGATGTTTCGGGAGGATTCTATTCCCATGAGGGCGGCACGGTGAACACGTCGTCGTTGCTTCTGGGCGGCAGGCGGGTCCCGATCAAGAGTGCGACTCCGGACAGGGTTTACGACGGGGTGTTCAGCGGTAAATCGACCTTCAGCAATGCCAAATGGGGCATCACGCAGACTTTCACCAATCCCTTGGTTCCCGGGACGAACCAGCAAGCCTATCAGGAGGGCGCGGGCGGCGGCTCGCTGTCACTCATTGCACCGAGCATGGCGATTGACGGAACATTGCGCGGGATCACCGTCGAAGGACCCCGGCAGCGGTCGGTTCGGACGGCGGCGAGCAGCCTGAAAATCACCTTTGAGGCGGATCGGGCGCTCCCGATTCCCGGAAGCACTGCGATCAGTTTTTTCAAACACTCACCGACCCCGCCGATGATTCAGTTCTCGGCTGGTGCCAGCACCCTGATGGTTCGCGAGTTTTCTTTGGTCAACGATCAGCCCGTTGCTCTTCCGGCTGATCGCCTCGCAAGCGTTATCCTTCCATCCGGGTTGCTCGACGAAGAAGGATTCGGCTCACTTGAGATCAACAATCCGGACGGCTCGGTCATCGTGCCAGAGAATGTCGCTCTTGCTGCTGCTCCCGGCGGAACCGTCAAATTCTCGGCGGCGAATCTCTCTGTTTTCGGATCCGTCCTGGCTCCGGGAGGGACGCTGGATTTCACGACCTTTAACATTTCTCCGGCTTTTGCCTCGGAGTATTCGATCTCGAATCCAGTGGGCTCGGCTCCATTTCCAACGCCAGTGGCGGATCGGGGAATGTTCGTGTTAGGTGGGGGAGCCCGCCTTTCGACGGCTGGATTGATCGCGGATGACACTCCGGACAGTCCTTCGGCTGTCGGAGAGGCCATCAGTTCCATCGGCGGAGATATCACCGTCAGATCTTACAACGCCTCGCTTTCTCCGGGTGGCTTGATCGACGTCTCCGGTGGCGTTTACGTTTCGGACCGGGGTTCAAAGACCTACGGCAAGGGAGGAGCGATCTCGCTTATTGCCGGAACGGACGCTGGATTCCCCGGTGTGATCGGTGGATCGATCACGCTTGGTTCCACCTTGCGCGGCTACTCCGGCTCGACCGGGGGAACGCTCAATCTCCAAGCCAGCCTGATAGATGTGGGAGCAGCACAAAACCCGGGCGCGCTCCTTCTTACCCAAGACTTCTTCAGTCGCGGTGGATTTACCAAATTCTCTCTCACTGGAGTTGGTGCGGCATCCGCCGCGACACCGCCCCCAGGCCTATTCGAATCCTACATCCCTGCCATTTCGATAGCGGCAAATACGAGCCTCCGCCCCGTGGCTGAGAGCTTGATCGCTGAAAAGGACTCGTCACTTGGAGGGGCTTTCGCTCTGAGACCCTTCGCAAAACCAGACGGACTCCGTTCTCCGGTCAGTTTGGCTTTCACGGCCCTGGGTTCTGACGATCCGTTCACATTGGATAGTCTCGAAGTCCGGGGGGATGTCGTGATGAATCGTGAGGCGTCCATTGTCACTGAGCCGGGAGCCAGTGTTTCCTTCAGGGGTGGCACCGTCACCCTGCTGGGTTCAGTTACGGCGCCCGGAGGAAAGGTCTCGATCTCAGGTTCTGGCGCTTTCCCTCTTACGGGAGCTCAGAGACTGCTTGTTACACAAGCACTGCCAACCGTTCACTTGGGCGAATCAGCCCGTCTTTCGGTGGCTGGTACCACGGTGTTGAAACCCGATGCTTACGGCAGGCGTGTAGGTTCGGTTCTTGATGGAGGCACAATTTCGATTTCAGGCAACATTCTCGCAGAAAAGGGCGGGTTGCTGGATGCTTCGGGAACTTCGGGTATTCTCGACTTGAGTCCTTCAGTCCTAGCTGGCGCTGGGAACCGACCTCTGTTCTTAGTCTGTGGAATCAATATCCCGCCCTGCAATACGCGGGGGGTGGTTGCAACCCGTCTAGACAGCGATGGAGGCGTGATTGACCTCGCAGGGTCGCAGATGCTGCTTTCCGACGCCACGCTGCTGGGGGGGAGTGGAGGGTCGACCGCGACAGGTGGACAACTCATGGTATCTTCGGGGAGGTATTATGGTGAAGGACAGGGGCGCACCGGGGCGGATATCAATCTCGTCGTCACTCAGAGTGGGGATGTGGTCCAGAGTCCGAACGCCACCTTGGGTGTGGGTATCGGACTTATTGATTCCAATGGACAGCCCTACGGAAATTTTGGAGAGTTTTCGCTCTCAAGATTCAGGGACGGCTCCTTCAGTGATCTTTCGCTTGGCGGGAATTTCTCGTCCAGCGGTGCGGTTCCGTTCGGAGGGAACGTCTCATTTAAGGGTAATGTGCGCCTTGATGTGCCCGGCTCGCTGCGACTAGCCGCTGGTGGGATTGTCACGGCAAGTGGCGAGGTCGTCATCACGGCCGGGTATGCTGCGATCGGGCAGGGATTTCGCGCGCCGGAAAATCCCGGAGACAACACTTACTTGCCATTTCAGCA
>JBGSTM010000225.1:0-6522 GCA_041736495.1 Akkermansiaceae bacterium | reverse complement strand
GGGCTCCGTCGGCGGTGGTGCCGTCACCCGCGCTGGCGGCGGTGCTGGTGGCGTCCTTGTTGATTTCCGCGCGGTCGAGAGCCGCCTGGAGTGCGCCGGCCTTGCCCAGTGGTCCGGCATCGGGACGGCGGTTGACGAACTCCGCGATGGATTGGAACGGGCCACGGTCCTGAATTTCGGTCACGATTTCCTCGGCCAGGCGGCGGATCTGCGGCTTGGTGAGACGGCGGTGGCCGTTCCACTTCGCGAGGTCCTGGCCGAGCGGATCGTTGGCCGATTCCAGGGCGGCTCCATTGCTGGGGAGGTGGCGGCTGAAGGCGGAATCACCGCCGGTCGCAGCAATCAGGCCGCCATCCTTGGTTTGCGGAACCTGGCTGCCGAAGGTGCTGTTGAGAAAAGCCTCCCAGACATCGACCCGCATCCCGTTCACGTTGAGCGGCGAGTCGACGAGCAGGTGCGCGGCGGTTTTCAGATAGCCGTCCGGGGCGGTGAGCGCATCGGAGATTTCCGTGACGCTGCTAGAACCGCGGTGCGGAATGAAGCGTGAATTCGCGAACGGGGTGCCTTTTTCAAACAATCCGCTGATGGCATCCTTGACGGTTGTCTTGCGGTCGAGCGGACCGCCGGGCTCGGCAAGGCTGGAGAAGAAAAACCGGTCGAACAGAGCCGAGTTGGCGTGAAAGGAATGATCTAGCAGAGTCCTGCCACCGTCCTCCTTGCGGACCACCGCGGGATCGAGAACGGGCGGAGCGAGCGAGTTCGCCACGACCTGGGAGACCAGAGGCAGCTGGCCTCCGACATTGAGCGGGGCGTGACTCAACTGGCCGAGCGAAAGCGCGGGTGCGAGTGGAATCGAACTGTGGGTGGCGAACTCAAGCCCTGACTGGGCGTAAATGCCCGGTCCGCCATAACCCCGGTTCTTGGTGTTGCTGATCTCGATCGTCGGGCTGGCCGGCGGCCAGTCGGTCATGGCCTCCCACTGGAGCTCGTATTGGTGGTTGGCCCATGGCTCTTTCTGATCGAGACCTCCGGAGGCATACAGGTTCACCGGCGAGTTGTGAACCCAGCTGCGGGAGGGAAACTTGGAATCGCGTTCGGTCTTGGTCTGGAAGGTCGTGATCAGGAAAGGCTCCTTGAAGCGGACCGCCGGTGGGGGCTTGGTGCCTATAGGGTTATCTCCCTGGACACCTCTCGGGATGTCGGCGCTGACGACGACCGACGGCAGGTCATTGGGTGAAAATGGCGGGAGAAATTCGGCTTCCTGATCGGCGTAATCCAGTTCGATCCCGCCGACACGGGTTGGATCATTTCCTGTTCCGACGTAGTATTTGAGAAATCCCGAGACCTCCTTGCCGCCGGTCTCCGCAGGCTTGTCCACCGCGGCACGGCCCTGTTTCACTTCGATCTGGATGGTGTCACCCGGCTTCACCGGAACCGAGCGCACCGTTTTGCCATAGATCTGACCGTTGTTGGCTCCATTGGAAGACACGCACACATTCATGGTCGACACACCACCCACTTCGTTGCCGCTGGCATTGCCTGCGGGTGGTTCGAAGCCGGGGCGCAGATCAAGGCCGGGGTCCATGAACTGGTTGTTGTAGGTTTTGACGTGGTTGGAGGCGCTGAGAACCACGTGCTCGCCCGGGGCCAGGATGATTTCGTTGGATCCTTTTTCAGGAAGAAGATTCAGTCGGTAGAAGGTATTCGCGCGGTTGCTGAAACCGTCGCTGACGAAACAGTTGGCGAAATGGGTGTATTCGGAATTGATGACGGTGCCATTCTTGTAGAGCCGGAACATCAGCGGCACGCGGTAGAGGTCGATGCGGCCGCCGCTGAAACGGAGATTCACATTATAGGGATTCCAAAGCGTGATCACCGGATCGACGACCAGCCAGGTGATGTACAAATCCTTGTTAGGATGATTGGCGGGAAGGGTGGCGTTACCCGGTCTTGCAAACGAGTCGAGGCCCTGATGCCAGCCGAAGCTCAGGCTGAAGACGAACTGTGCCTTGGCGATGACGGGTGCGAGCTGCTGGGATTGGAAAAACGGGTCGCTCTGGACCGTCGCTCCGGTGGTGCCCGGCTTGGGTCGTTCGAGGCTGGTGGTACTGATCGATGGATTCAACCCGCCTGTTAACTTGTCATAGAGACGGTAGTGGGAATAGAGCAGGTTCCACGAGGGATCCGGGCTGGGGAAGGCATTGGCACCGTTGAAGCGGGTGGGTGCCGGGGCCAGCGGGGTGGTGGTGCCCGAGTAAAGGAAGCGGTCCTTGTATCCTGCCGGCAAGCCGTTGGGATCGCTGAACAGCCGGGACAGGTCCATGGCCAGCCCGCCCTCGGCCACGTCCGCGATGACGCCGGCGCTGCGCGAGGTTAGATCGTGGAAACCCCGGTCCGCTGGCACCAGTCCGGTGAGCCCGGACTGATCGGCCGTGACGAGTTTGGAGCGGTCGGCGGCGAGGGACTTGAGGGCGCTCCAATCCCGCCGGGTGGTGGCCGCGTAACCCGGAAGCGGGGCTGCGGACATTTGCTCCACACTGGCGGTGACCGAGTCGCCGGCGGGTTCGGGGAGAGAGATCGGGAGTTTGGTGGATTCATCGAAAACCGCCCACGCAAAGCCGCTGCGGGAGTTGTTCTTCGCGGTGGCGATGGTGACGATCTGCGCATCCACCTGATCCTTTTCCGCGGGGTCCCGGTTGCCGCGGACCAAGGTGGCCACGTTTCCGGGAGGCGCGCTCTGGATGAAATCGATGCCGCTAACAAGACTTGGATCGCGCGAGGAACTCAGCCAGCGGAGGAACTGCGAGGTTTTACGGCCCTTGAAATCCGGGGTGCCCGTGCCATCCCATTTCCAGCCCTGCCACACTCCGGTCAGGTGGGGTTGGGCGACATCCGCGCCCTTGATTCGTGCCGGGGCGGTCACCCGCTGGTCCGGGCCGGTGGCGGTTTGCAACTCGCCGATCGCGAGCATGAGGGCCATGCGGGCGTTCTGGCGGGCTTCCCGGTTCAGCTGCTCCGCCGCCGAAGCGCGCAGGGAAATTCCCGACAGGCTCAGCAAGCCCACGGCGATGACTGTCAGCAGGATCATCAGGCTCAGGGTCACCACCAGCGCAAAGCCACGCCGGTGTCCGGAGACGGGTTTCAGATAAGTGGGTTTCATCGGATGTTCGGGTTTTTAAAGCTGCCACTCAGCGGTTGGAGTTTTCCCTCAGCGGGACGCTCTTGATGTTCATCCGCTTGCTAACAGGATCGAGTTGGAAACAAACCAGCGTGCGCCGGTCATTTCTGACAGGCCATCTCGCGCTGGAGAGCAGCGTCCAGTTCCCGCCGGTTTTGTAATCCATCCGCACCGCCAGCGACTCGCCGGCGGCATGGTCCGGGGTGAAGATCCGTCCGCCGGCGCTGTCGAGTTCGATGTTCACCTCTTCGTGGACGATCCGCACCGGGTGGGGAGACAGGTTCACCAGATTGAAACTGCCTGGCGGAAATTTCCCGGGATCCGCCTCCGCCGCCTTCGAGTCGTAGGCCAGTTCCGCGTGCTTGCCGGCGGGATGCACGACGATGATCGGCTGCCGGATTCCTCCGACTTCCGCGTTGGCCACCACCGGATGTTTGCCATCGTCACCCGCCGGGCCGTAGAGCAGGATCCGGCCATCCTCGACGAGCGCATCCGCGGCCTCGACGATGTTCGCCGTGGACAGGTTGACACTTTCGTAACGTTCTGCGGCGGTTTTCACGAAGACCGATTTCAACCCATCCGCATAGGCCATGCAATAGATGGAAACTGACGGGTTTTTGTCCTTGCCGGCGGCATGAAGCGCCGGTAACGCGACGTATAAGGAAACGAGCATGGCCAGTCGCGGGAACAAGCTGGCGACCCGCGTGACAGGAGATCGGGATGCGCGTGACAGGTGCATGGGATGGGTTGAGCGAGGCTGCGGCGGCTGGAGCGCGCGGGGTTGAGCCCGAACTGAAACTCCGATGGATTCATCCCGCTCCTTACCTGACGAAGATCTTTTGTTCCGGGAATCCGGGCAACTGGGCAAAACTGCCCATCGAATGAACTTGCCGGACGTTTCCACAAGTCCGCCAATCCGGATGCGAAAGCGGGCGACGGAACTCATGGATAGATGTGGCAGATGCATGGGATGGATTGGGATTTGATGGGTTTGATACGAAGCGGTTTTCAAAGGAAAGCACATACCGGGAGATGGGTTCGGAATGAATTCGCCGCGTCGGTGGTGATCTCACGTCGAAGATGAATTCAGCCGGGAAAGATCGGGTTGGAGAGGCATGATAGGATCAGGGTAGATTCCATCCGGCTCGATAGAACGTGTTAGTTCCAGCGCCTGGAAGGGAGTCGTTCAAGCGGATGGTGATGCGGCTGGTGCCGGTGGCGGGGAGATTGTCACGGGCAATCTCGCGAAAACTGTTGGCCGGCAGTCGCGTCCAGTTGGTGAGGTCGGTGCTGGATTCGACGAATAAGGTGCAGTCCTTGGCGTCGAGCGGATAAGACGAGGAGAAATCCGCGCGGAGCACGCCACCGTCGTTGACGATCTTGCCGCTGAGCACCGGGCGCGCGGAGGTGTTGCGAGGATGGGTTTGGAAACGGTATTCCTGGTCGTTGGTGAAGCCGTCGCCATCGGGATCGGCACTGCCGCCGGAGATGAGCGGGTCGGCCAGATCGGCGATGCTGAAATACAAGGCCCGCCATGCAGCCTTGGCGGGGAACACGCGGACGGTGGTCTGGGCGGTGAGCGTGCCGTTGAAAGTGAGCGCATAGGTGGTGTCCGTAACAGGCGCCACATCGAGGTAGCCGATGCCATCCACGGTCTGGGGCAGGACGTCCCCCACCCCTTGGCTGATCGTCAGCGTGGCTGGTGAGCTGACATCCCACACGAGTGTGGACACCCCTCCCCCGACGATCGAGGGCTGCACCGCCCCGAAGTGGTGAATCGCGGGAGGACCTGCGGCGGTCGCGCCTTGCCCGGTCAGCGTTTCTGAAACGAAGGCATCCCCGTAAGCGATTTCGACGCGGTAGGTGGTGCCGTTGTCATAAACCGGGGGGCGGTAGCGGCAGCCGCGGACTCGCATCGCATGTACGAGTCCGCCGGTGGTTTCGTCGAAGACACGGACGACCGGATTCGCACGCCAGTGGGTGTCGATCACGGGAAGATATCCGGTGGGCACGCGCCCGTCGTTGTCGGTCTGGCGCACGGTTTGCGGCCAGTCGGCGAACTGCCCGCCGGTCTGGGGGTATTCCGGATCGGCGTGGATCGGCCAGCACTCGAAGGTGATTTCCCGGGTTTTCCGGTGGACGCGGGTGATGCCATAACCCGCGCCGCGGTCGTGATAGTTCGGTGGATTGACCCCGGTGGTCTGTTGATAGTATTCCGGGGAATTGGCGGAACCCAGTATGGCGAAATGATGCGGATCGTTGGAGACCCGGTTTGGCGTCACCCCGTCCGGAAGGGTGCCGACACCGTTGAAAAAGTAGTCGCCCTTGTAGGGGCTGACGATCGGCGTGGTGCCGTCCGCGTTGTGGACCGGATCAAAGATGCGCGGAAAGAAATTCGCCATCGCCGGAGCGCCGAAGGAAATGCCTGCGTCGCGCGGAGTGTCGGCCCCATGGTGGGCGAGCGTGCCGAGGTGCTGGTCGCCGGCAAGCTGGAACATGCGGCTTGTGCGAATGAGGCGCCACGCCTCGTTGCGGCGGTGCGTCGGCCAGCCGTGGGCATCCCGGTCGTTCATGCGGAAGGCATATCCCGTGTTGGCATGGGTGTTCAGCGTTCCCAAGGGCGATTGGGAGGCGACGAGCTTGAGATCCTGCCCGGCCCAGTCCTTGTTCCACTGGCGCAGGAACTCATGCTGGCGCTCGCCTAGCAGTTGCTGCTGTTCGACGGTTCCCGGGGAATTCGGACCAGTCTTGAATTTCCGGTCTTCGAGGATGGCGAAGCCGAGACGGCCGTAGGTCATGCCGGTGAAATATACCCCGATGCCTTGCGCGACGGTGGGTGGCGGCTGGACGGGATTGTAAGGGTCGGGGTCCGGCAGGTTGGAGGTATGCGCCCGCTCGGACATGCGCACCCACTCGGGCGGCTCGATGTAGCCGCCGGTCGATTCGTTGGTGGTCGCGATGCCGCCCTCTCCCCACAGATTTCCCTGATAGATATCATGGTCGTCCGGGATGGCGACGGTCGGGATGTCGCGCGCAAGATCCCGCGCCTGCAACATCCAAAGATACCACTTGTAGAGGAAATCGAGTTGCCGGTTCGTGCTGCTGGATGTGTCTTTGGTGGTCGGCTGGGGTTCGTAAAGCTGGTCGCCGAGAGCGAGTAGCACATCGGGCTGGTGTTTGGCGATGTGGGCGAAAGACTGCGGGTGCGGATGCCACATCATCACCGGCGACCAGTCGAAGCCGTTGTTCTGCAGGTTGCCGTCGTTGATCCGCTGGCAGTTGGTGATGGCGATGACCAACTCTTCCTTGTCCACCGGGTCGCGGCGGATCGTGCCGGTCCATGC
>JBGSTM010000208.1:0-1637 GCA_041736495.1 Akkermansiaceae bacterium | reverse complement strand
CGCGCCGCCGAGCAGTTCGGTCCAGCGCTCGGCGAAATAGAGCGGGGTGGGGCGGCCGCAGTAGTTGTGGAGGAGATCGTCGAGCTCGGCCTGGAAGGTCGGGTCCGCCTTGGCGGCGGCGTAGGCGGTGGCGAGCTCCTGGAGCGGGGCCATCAGGGTTTCCGGGACGAACATGCCGCCGAATTGGCCGAAGTGGCCTGTGGAGTCGGGAAAGGTGGGATTGGGAGAAGTTGCGGTGGCCATGGACGGCGGCAGTGTTCGGCGGGAACGGGTGGGTTTCAAGGGGAGAATGCGGCAGCTTCGCTCTTGCGCGAGGTCACACAAAGCGCTCTTCTGTTGCGCGGCGTGATGCTGTGGAAAATGCAGCGATTGAATATGGGAATGATGACTTACAAGGCTTGCGGGGTGATCGGAATGGCGGTGGCGATGATGTCATGCGCAGCTCCGAAAGCGACGGTCGTGGCTGAGGCCCCGGCTGAGAAGAAGCAGAAAGCGCCGGAACCGGAAGTGCCCGTCACCGCCGAACCGACCTTGCCGGTGGATGATGGTCTGCGCATGCCTGACATGTTGGCGATGCCGCAGGAAGGGGAGTTTCGTTCGACGAATCCGACAGCGCCGAAGACCGGAAACTCATCCGGAGCGGTGATATCGCGGCCGCCGACGGATCCACCGTCGCGGGTAAAGCCGGAGAAGGAGTGAGGACCAGGAAAATTTCGAGAGGAATAAAATCCGCGCTCCAATCACGGATCAACGCTGGTTGAAGCGGGACATCTCGCGCTGTGCTTCGCGGAGTTCGACCCGTTCTTTGAGGTCCTGGCGTTGGTCGGCGTGGGTCTTGCCCTTGCCGACGCCGATTTCCACCTTCACCCGACGGTTTTTCCAGTAAATCCGGAGCAGTGGGAGCGAGCAGCCCTTGACGGCGGTGGCGTGGGCGAGCTTGAGGATTTCGCGCTTGTGGAGGAGGAGGCGGCGGGGGCGTTTTTCCGCGTGATTATACCATTCGCCAGCGGTTTGCCAGGGCTGGATGTGGCAGCCGTAGAGGAAGACCTGGTTGTTTTCGACGCGGGCGAAGGCGTCGGCGCAGTTGACCTTGCCGGCACGGATCGATTTGACCTCGGTGCCTTTGAGCTCGATGCCGGCCTCGTATTTCTCCGTGATGTTGAAATCGCGTCCGGCCTTCCGGTTGGTGGCGATTTCCGCGCTCATGGCAAGGCACGCTGGCTGGGGAGCGCTCCGCTCAGGGGGCTTCCCTTTGGATCAGCTTGATTTTTCCCTCGATGATCTCGGTGAGGGCGATGTCGGCCACGCCCATGCTGGGGCGGGTGGCGATCAACGGGGAGCGCCCGCTGTTGAGTTGTTTGACGCGCTGGGAGACCAGATTGACCAGGACGAGGGGGTCGGTGACAATTTCGGAGGCCTTATCAAGGAGATCGCTTTTCATATTAGAACCGGGAAATCGCGAAATCGGCTGTGCTTGCTCAAACGGGATGACGTTTTCAGGGAGCAGGGACGGTTTTTTTTCGCTCAAAACAAAAGGATGTGACAAATTTTCCGGATTTAACGCCGGGCCGATGGTCAAACCAGAGAATGGATGGGCTGACAAGTCTTATCTGGTTGTTTTTTCGAAGGTTTTTTCA
>JBGSTM010000185.1:0-6638 GCA_041736495.1 Akkermansiaceae bacterium | reverse complement strand
GCGGTGTAGGCGGCGGGGGCGGCAATGGTGGTGGCGGCCGGGCCGGCGGCAATGATGGAGCGATCGCTGCAAATCCAGGTGGTGGCGGCGGCGGGGCCAAGGCCACCGCCGTCGGTGCGGATAGATTTGGTGGCACCGGTGGCACCGGGCGAATCATCCTGACGGGCGAAAGTCCTCCCACCACCAAGGCAGACAACGCGCTGGCTTTGAACGATCCATTGAGTTGGACCAACGGCGTCCCGTCGTCAGGGGATGTGGCAAAGTGGAACAACATCGTGACCACAGCTAACACCACTCTACCGGGTGCTGACATCACCTTCGCGGGAATCCAAATCCTGAACCCCGGAGGCCTGGTCACCATCGACGCGGGCAACACCCTGACCTTGGGCGCGGCCGCCACGGATCTCGATCTGGCCACGGCCACGCAGGACCTCACCGTGAATTGCCCGGTCGTCATGAATGCCAACCATGTCTGGGATGTGCAGACAGCTAGGACCTTGACCTTGGCAGGTGCCATCTCCGGCTCTGGCTCGATCACCAAGCAGGGAATCGGCAAGGCCATTCTCTCTGGCGCGAACTCCTTCAACTCCGGAGCCAGCGGCATCAACATCGCCGCCGGCACCTTTCAGTTAGGTGCATCCGATGTTCTTCCATCTGGTGCTGGTAATGGCCTGATCACGGTGAACTCAGGTGCCACTTTCGATCTCAATGGATTTTCAGAAACAATCAACGGACCGACTGGCGCGGGCACCATTGATACCACCGCCGTCGCTGGCGCATCACTTCTATCAATCGGACACGGCGTCTCATCCAGCAATTTCACCGGTATCATCCAGAACACCGAAGGCACTCTCTCCATTGACAAGGTCCACAGTGGCACCGTGCAACTATCCGGCGCTAACACCTTTTCAGGAACAGCAAAGGTCTCCGGCGGGACACTGCAACTCAACAATGTGTTGGCGCTGCAGAATGTCAGTGAAATCACGATTACAGGCGGCACGCTGGCGCTTCCCACGGATGGCACGACCATCTCGGCGCCGACTACGCTTGATATCGTCGGCACGGTGAACATCGCCTCTCCAGCGGCGAGCGCCACAAGCGCCACACTGGGCGGTGGCATCGGAGGCTCTGGTGATCTGGTGATCCAGAACAACAGCACTCAGGATTTCACCCGGACGCTCAAACTCAGCGCGGCTTCCACTTATGACGGAAGCACGACCATCACCAACACCACTACTGGAAGAATGGCCGTGCAGCCCACCTTGGCCAACGCCCTGCCATCGACCACCGTGCTGGCGATCAACAATGTCGGCGGTGCTCCCGGAAGATTCGCCCAATATGACCTCAACGGTTTTAGCCAGACCCTCGCTGGACTTTCAAGCAGCGGAACCATGGCCAACAGGGCGATCATTTCGAATTCCAGCGCAACAGCCGCAACGTTGACCGTCGCTAACAGCAACGACTACACTTATCCCGGCTACCTCGGCACCTCCACTTACGCCGGCGGTGGCGTTCCAGAGCTTCAAGGCGACAACTTCGCCCTGTCCAAGAGTGGTGCCGGTGTGCTTACCCTGTCCGGAGTGCTCACCTACACCGGCAATACAACCGTGACAGATGGAAGTCTTGTGATGGCAGCGACAGCTTCTCGCTACTATTATCCGACCACCAACGGCACCAGCAACAAACTGTCCGGAGGTGGGTCACCTGGCACGGGAACGGTCACGCTGGATGGCGCGATGTATCTCCAACTCGGATCTGCCGATGCCACAATCGGCAACAGTTGGCAGCTCGTGGACTCGACGAATCTTGCTTCCCCTGTCGATTATGGTGTCAACTTCACGGTGACGAGTTCACTTGGCGCATTTACCAACAGTGGTGGGGACTGGACCCTCACCGACAGCGGCAAACTTTGGACGTTCAAAGAATCAACCGGAACTCTAACGATTGCCGCGGCGGCCATCGGCACCGCGTATGACACATGGGCACTTTTGAAGGGCCTCACCGGGGCGCCCGGCTCCTCCACCGACCCTGCGAAATCCGCGGATCCCGACAAGGACAGTGCGAACAACCTCGCTGAGTTCGCTTTCAATGGCAATCCGACCAGTGGTTCGGACAATGGACAGGTCTATGCGCTCACCGCCGACAGCGACAGAGACGGCGATACAACCAAGGAGCTCATCCTGACTCTCGCCGTGCGCAAGGCTACCCCCGCCTTCACCACAGGCGCGCCCTCGACGGCTACCTCGGGAACCGACGAAATCACCTACGCCATTGAGGGCAGCACAAACCTGTCCGCCTTCGCAGTTCCCGTCACTCCCGTCGGCGTGGTGGATCCCGGAGTCCCAGTCAGCGATCCGGTCAACTATGAATACCGCAGCTTCAGTCTGGATAATTCCAACGGCCTGCCTGGCCTCGGGTTCCTCCGCGCGCGGGTAACCAATCCGTGATCGGACCCTGATGCGACATCGTGTTCTCCGCGATTCATGTCCCCATGAATCGCGGAGACATCCAGTCACAATGCCTGCCGCGGAGACGGCAGGCATTTCCTGTCACCGGCGGTGGACTTCATCTGATGACATCCAGTTCTTAATGTGCGCCAACACAATCGCTGTGTCTCAGCGGACTCCAAACTCAGACGGCTATCTATCGAACAATCCACCTCCCAATCCTATGCGCGAAATACTATGTCTTTCTTCCACCGCGCTGCTGCTGCTGATGTCATCTCTTCAGGGGCAACAAACGATTTCAAAATTGCGTATCATCAACGCGGATACCAATCAACCCCTGGCCGGCTATGACCCCTTCGTTTCCGGTGCCGTGCTCGACCTACAAACGCTGCCAACGCGCAACCTCAACATCGAGGCCATCACAAATCCCGACCCTGTCGGCAGCGTGCGTTTCAGCTATGACGCCACTGCGGATTTCAAAACTGAAACGGTGAAGCCGTATGCCTTCTTCGGCGACAACGGTAACGGCTCCTTCCACGCCTGGACACCTCTAGCAGGCACCCATACCGTCGTCGCGACCCCTTACACCGGTGGAGGTGCCAGCGGCATCGCAGGCACCCCGTTGTCGATCAATTTCACCGTGCTCGACGCCGGCAGCGGAGGGGGAACCAACCCCACCAGCGGAACCTATCTCGAGGCCAATGGCCTGGTGGTCATGGAAATCGAGAACACCCCGTCCCCCTTCGGCCTCTGGCTCAAAAAGACCAGCATCAGCGGCTTCACCGGATCCGGCTATCTTGATTTCTCCGGCAACACCACCGAGTCTGGACCCGCCACATCCCCGCTTGAATTCAAGTTCAAGATCAACCAGGCGGGACTCCACTACCTCCATCTCTACTGCGCCCGGGAAACCGTCGGCGGCCGCACCGACGTGGCGAACGATTGTTATGTGCGTGTCGAAGGCGACTACAACGCCGGGCCCAATGCAGGAAATTCCCACGGCGATGACGCACCGCTCAGCCTCTTGAAAAGCGACACGAAGTTTTACGGTGGAAACGACAATCAGTTTATGTGGGCGACAGGAAACCGCCTCGATCCAGGCGGAGATACCAACAAACGCGTCGCCGTTTACGACTTCAAGGCCGACCAGGAATATAAGCTGGTCGTCTCGGGGCGCTCACAGTTGTTCAAGGTCGACCGCATCGTCTTCCGCCACACCTCCGTCGCCGGCGGCACCGCGCAAAACACCAGCCTTCCGGAATCGGAGAAAATTTCGATCCCTAACCATAGCTACACCGCGAAAGATGACTTTCCCACCATCAACACCGGCCAAATCACCTACTATAAGGACACCCCTAACACCGCTCTTGCCGTCGACGCGTCCATCACCGCCAACCGTGGCAAGTTCGCCCGCGCGACCCGCTCATTCGGCGAAGTGGACGGAACTTACGCGGTGAAAATCACCACGCTCACCGAAGAAGACGGTGAGTCCACCTACCGACTGCTCGTCAACGGCTTGGTCGTCGCAACTTATCAGAATCCGCAAATCGGCCCGGGCTCTCCGCTGGATCTCGAAGAAAATACCCACACTTGGAGCAATATAGAACTGAGGAATGGCGACCAGATTTCCATCGAGTCCAACACCCACACCAACGGCCTCATCCCTGAAAATGGCGGCACCGCATGGGCGCGTGGCCGCTGGCGAAAGCTCGACCTCTTCCTGCTGGCACTCGCGCCATCGGACGGACCGCCCGCCGGACGTATCGCCATCGTCACCGACGGCAACGCCCACGACCCGGACGACGTCTGCGCCACCCCCGTCGCCCTCGCAATGATTCGTGCGAAAGGCGTGGCAAGCCGCCTCGTCCACTACTCCCACTCGTGTGAGCTGGTCAACAAGGCCATCTTCAACCAGTCCGGCGGCGATGCGGAACAACTCCTCCGCCAACAAATGAACCAAGTCAGTTGCGATGGCACCGCCAGCCGCTGGGGTGGCTTCAGTCACATCACCTTCTGGAACTGCCGCAGCCAGTGGACCGCCGCGGTCGCCAATTTGAGGGCTGCCCTCAACGCATCGACTGCCGCCGATCCACTCTGGATCGTCGAGGCCGGAGAACCGGACATCATCTACGAAGCCGCCATCAGCGCCAACCCGGGTGTCATGCAACACGTTTATATCATCACCCACCATCCGAACAACGACATCGGCGCCACCCACGATCTCGACGACGTGCTCGCCATTCAGTCGCCCGGAGCAAATGTCGTTCGGATCAGCGACCAGAATGTGAATTTGAAAACCAATCTATCCACTTGGTATTGGGCGCGGGACCATGCGGACTCCCGGGTCAACTGGCTCTGGGAACGCGGCGATTACGCGGCCAACAGCGCCTACGGTGACATCAAATTCAAGTTTGCAGCCATCGCCGGAAAATTCGACTGCTCGGACGCCGGCATGACCCTCTACTGGCTAACAGGAGCCACCAATGGCGGACTCCAGAGCGGCGGACCGGCGGATATCGAGCAAACGCTCAACGCCTACATCAATGGAGGAACACCCGCCACGCTCACCGCCAATGCCGGCCCCGATCAGTCACTAACCGATGCGGATGCAAGCGGCGATGAACTCGTCACCCTCGATGGATCCCTGTCCACCGCCGGAGCAACCCCCATAACCAGTTATGTGTGGAAAAAAGGCACCACGCAGATCGCAACCGGGGCCACCCCAAGCATCACGCTCGCTCCCGGCGGACACACCCTTACCCTCACCGTATCGGATAGCACCGGAGCAACGGCCACCGATACCGTGCTCATCACCCTCTCCGCGTTCAGCCTGTTCAGTGGTCCCATCTACGGCCATACCGCCGACGCCACCCCGCGCGGCGGCACATCCGTCACGGATGGCGGCACCGCTTCCCTCATCGCCGGACGCACTTTCTCCGCCGACGATCGCAGTGCGGTTTGTGTTTTCGAAATCCCGGACCTTGGAATGGTGACCGATCCCTTTACATCGGCGTCGTTCCAGTTCCACTTTGACGACACCAAGAACATGACTCCCACCGAGCCAAGCGTGGACCTCTATGCCCTTGGTAAACGAACCGCCAGCACCGTCCTGAGCTCCGACTACTACACCGGTGCCTACGGCGGTGACACCACGGATGCGACTCCCTTCCAAAGCGCGATCCTCACCCCGACGACTCTGATCGACACCCAATACACCACCAACTCCTCGGCAAGCGCCGCGCTGCTTTCCTACCTCAACACCCAATACGAATCCGGCAATGGCATCGGGAAATTCGTCTTCCTCCGCTTCAGCGTGAAAGCCGCCGTCGGCACCGACGTGCGCTACACCGTCACTTCGGCGGACGGTGGCGTGGCCGGGCCTCCGGACACACGACCGCAAATCCAATTCACCCTATCTCCAGACCTCGACCGCGACGGCATGCCGGACGTCTGGGAGATTCAGAATTTCAGTTCACTCGCCCACCCAGGCAGCGGAGACCAGGACGGAGATGGTACAAGCAATGCCGAAGAATACATCGCCGGAACCCACCCCACCAACCCTCTATCGACCTTCCTGGCCAAGTCCGTCAGCCACAACTCCACCGCCGGCTACACACTCACTTGGGAAAGCGTCTCTGGCCGCACTTACAAGGTCCTTCGATCCACCTCACTTTCCAGCGGATGGCTTCCCGCTTCAAATGCCATACCCGGCACCGGTGGAGAACTCTCCTTCACCGACTCTTTCGCCACCGAGGGGACGTCCTTCTACAAAATCGCGGTCACCTTGCCTTGACGCATTCGTCCGAATAGATCCTGCGTCATGAATAACTCCGGCAGCCCCTTCCGTTTGCAAGCAGCCGTCATACTCAAGTTCGCTATACTATTAGTTGCTCAGGCAGCATTCGCAGGAAATCCCCTGATCAAGGACATTGGCGTGTCCGACCCGCACATCAGGGTCCATGGAGACAAGGTTTATCTCTACAGCGGACACGACAGTTCTCCTACCGACAACATCTGGGTCATGAAGGACTGGCGGGTATATTCCTCCACGGATCTCATCCACTGGGATCTGGAAACCACCATTTCGCCGAAGGATAACTACATGGCGGACGACAGCACGGATTGTTGGGCCTGCGATGCCGCCAGCCGCAACGGTCAGTTCTACTTCTATTTCTCCGATCGCAAGCGCAG
>JBGSTM010000157.1:0-2620 GCA_041736495.1 Akkermansiaceae bacterium | reverse complement strand
GGAAACAATACCGTCAACGGCGATATCTCGATCATCGCGGGCAGCGCCATCACCGAGGTCACAAGTGATGGCGGTTCACTCAACCTCGCCGGAAACGTGTCCGCTGGAGTTGCATCATCCCGCAACCTCCAGCTTTCCGGCACCTCGACCGGTGCGAATGCCGTTAGTGGTGCCATCACCAACGGCTCGGGCACTTTGAACCTCATCAAAACAGGCCCCGGAACCTGGGCGCTCACCAGCTCCAGCAATACCTACACCGGCAACACCAGTGTCGACGAGGGAATCCTGAGCGTTGCAAGTCCCGATTTCGATGTAAACTCCACTGTCTCCATCGGAACCCTGGCAAATCCGGGAGTTGCTTTTCTGAACCTGCCGAACGCCGGTAACGCTATCGTTGCCACATTGAACATCGACGGCGTCGGGCAACCCGCCGGAAAGACCTATGGAAATGCTTCCAGCGTTCTTCCGGTCATCGCCACCTCCGCCATCACCGGTCCCGGCACCATCACGGTTCCTGGATCTGGAACGCCCTACTCCATCTGGGCCGATGCTTTCCTCCCCGGACATGATGTGTCCGATCCAGCCGGCGACAACGATAACGACGGTCTCGTCAACCAGCAGGAGTTCGCCTTCGGCCTCAGTCCCATCGACGGGTCATCGGTCAATCCCATCCTTGTCCAGCTCGACAAGACCACCGGGACCTTCATCTATCAGCGCGGGGCCGCCACCGGCTTGAACTATAGAATCTTCACATCGACGACGCTCGCTGCCGCCGGATGGACGGAGGACATGCCCGCCACCCTCAGCCAGATCGCCACACCCAACGGCAGCAATGAAACCGTGGCCGTCACACTGACCGGAGCGCCATCTTCCGCACCGAGACTCTTCATTCGCGTCGCCGCTGAATGAATTCCCTCATTCCAGGCCGTGACGGCCGGTGACTTCTGCTTTCCTCTCTCCGGGTAAGACTTCCCGCACCTTGTGCAACGGGATGTTGTGCCCCCCTTGAAAAATATTTTCAGAAATCAGGTCAGCTTTTTCCCGGGGACGCCGTGAGGTGAGGTAGCTGGTTCGAAAACCCACGAATTTCGCAGACCTGCCTCAACATAACATCAATCAACCCATGAAAAATCCACGTTTCTTCCTCTTTCCGTCCTCAATCGCCGCCAGTTTCATGGTGCTCTCCGCACAAGTTCGCGCCGATTTCATCACTTGGGATGCCGGCGGCGGTGACACCAACTGGTCCACCCTCCTCAACTGGAGCGACGACGCCTCTCCCTCAGACGATGATGTCACGTTCAACGCCACTGGCGCCACCGGATCCGGCACCACGAATACCGTAAGCCTAAGCGAGTCGATCGCATCCCTCAGCTACAGCTTCGAGGACGCCGCCAACCAACACACGACCGTCATTGATGCGGATCAAACTCTGGACGTAGCCGGCAATTTCCTCGTCGCCGGAAGCACCACCGCGACGACTGCGACGAATGTGACCCTCACCGGCAGCACTGGCACACTCACCGTGAGTGGCGCCTCCTTTCAAGTCGGACAACTGCTGCCGGTGGCACCGGGCACCAGCACCACCAACAGTCTGGACATGAGTGGCCTGGGCACCTTGACTGCCAACCTGGGTGCCACCGGAATTTTCCGCCTGGGTGCTAGCAGCACCCAGACTGTTGGAGCACAGGTGACCGTAAAGCTCGCCGCGACTAGCAGCATCACCGCAGACGTGCTCGGAGTCGGTGACAGGGCAGGTAGAGGTGTCGGCCAGACTCTGAAACTCGGTAGTGTCGAGAATACCATCTACGCCAACACCGTCGCAGTTGGATCCTCCGCAGGACGTGGCAGTGGCAATATTTCATTTGAAACGAGCGCCGGCACCCTGCTGCTCCGCGCTGCGGACGGCACGGCGGCCGTCACCACCATGAACATGATCAACAACAGCTTTAACCACAATGGCACCCATACGGCAGTCGTGGATCTTTCCGCTCACAGTGTGGATGCCAAAATCGGCGCGCTGACCATGGCCAGGCGGACCGGAACGGGCAGCGCCGGTTCCAACGCGACCCTGACATTCGATACCGGAACGCTCGCAGTCGCTTCGGTCAACATGGCCGCAGCCACCAACGCATCCATGACCGGCAACAACAACGCCACCATCAACATCGGCGGCGGCACCGCCACCTTCGGCCCGATTTCCATGGCGACCAACAACAGTGGTGGCGGTACTACCGCAGCGCTCAACTTCACCGGCGGAAGCACCACGGTGACCGGAGGCATCACCCGTGTCGGTGGCACTGCCGCCGGGACCATCGTCGCCAACCTCACGCTCAACGGTGCCACTACCGTCCTCGACACGTCGGGGGGGAATCTCACCAACCTGACCAACATCACCTACACCGACGGCCTCTTCAAAAACCTCGGCGTCGTCAACACCGGCATGACCTTGGCTGGGACAGGCTCCCGCGTGTTCGATCAGGGACTCAACATCTCGGGCATCATCCAGGGAGACATCACAGGTACGGGTGTGGGCCTCACCAAGCAAGGTCCGGGCGCCCTCGCCCTCTTCGGCACCAACACCTACGACGGTCCCACACAGATCGATGCCGGCAGCCTGATC
>JBGSTM010000325.1:0-1553 GCA_041736495.1 Akkermansiaceae bacterium | reverse complement strand
AGGCGACGATCTACATGCACGATGGAACCACGCTCAGCTCGGCGGTGAATACCGGCACCCACAACCCCGACATGACTTCGGGCATCATTCATCTGGGCCGGGATACGAATTCTTCTTCGAGGAGATTCGTCGGAAACATGGACGATGTCCGCTTGTTCCGTCGTGCGCTCACCCAAGCCGAAGTGCTCGGCCTCGTGAACGGCGGTCCCGCAGAAGCGCCAACCCCTTTCGACACCGCAGCTGGAGTTGCGAATACCACTCTCACTTGGCAGCCCGATCCTCAGGCCACCCAGCATCAGGTTTACATCGGCACCAGTTCCTCCGCCGTTTTCTCCGCCACTTCCGCCTCGCCCGAGTATCAGGGCATCACACCACTTGCAGCATGGAATTTCTCCGCCAGCCCGAATACCACCTATTACTGGCGGATCGACAGCATCAATCCGAACGGCACCGTTCCCGGCAAAGTCTGGTCCTTCACTACCGCTGCCACCCTCACGCCTCCCAATCCCTCAAGCGGACTTCTCGCCCACTGGAAACTCGATGAAACCAGCGGCACTCTCGCCGCCAGCACCACCGGCACCAACCCGGGAACCGTAGTCGGCTCGCCCGAACGGACCGAGGGCGTGGACGGCATGGCCATTTCCTTCGATGGCATCAACGACGGCGTCACCACCGGCTCGCCCCTTCTCAGCAATCGGACTTCGTTCACCATGGCCGGTTGGTATCGCTCGCCTCTCACTACCGGAAACCGTGTGGCGCTTTGGGGACAGAATGATGTGGTCGAGTTCGGCATCAGCGGAACGAACCTGTCTGTTTACACACCGAACGGCGGCAGCCTCACCGTTCCGCTCCCGTCGCCGGACCAATGGCATCACGTCGCCTGCGTTGGAGACGGATTTTCCTTGAGAATCTATATCAACGGCCTGCTCGCGGCCAGCAGCGGCAGATATGTCGCAAACTCTTACGGTAGCTCGACAAGCCATGGTTTCAACATCGGCACCGCGACTTGGGACTCCTCCGGCAACTGGTTCACCGGCGAAATCGATGAGGTCCGGGTTTACGACCGCGCTCTCAGCGATCTTGAGCTTTACCATCAGTTCAATCCCGTTCCTCAGCATACCCTGACGGTCGCACCCTCGCCCGCACAAGGCGGCTCCGTCACGGGAACCGGAACCTTTGACGAGGACAGCGTCCAGCCCATCACCGCCACTCCTGCGGATGGTTGGTATTTTGTCGATTGGACCGGTAACGGCATTGCAAATCCGGCGATTCCCTCCACTACCGTCACGGTGGGTGCAGACAAACATCTCCGTCTCACCGTGCCCACAAATCCGATCGCCACCAATCTTTCCTACGAGGTCGAGGTATCACCGGATCTCACGGCGGAATCATGGGGGACCGCAGCAACCGTTGTCGAAAGCGAGTCACAGATTGAACTGCGGGTCAGGGACCTTGCCGCGGTCTCGTCCTCCACGAGCCGCTTCATGCGCCTGCGGGTGAATGTGATCCATTGAGTTTGCAGGACATTCCACTTGCTCCTTGCACCTGAGCTC
>JBGSTM010000076.1:0-11998 GCA_041736495.1 Akkermansiaceae bacterium | reverse complement strand
GATGCGATCGGCTGCGCGGGCTCCGTGGCAGGCGGCGGCACGTCAGCGGCGGGCGGCGCGCCCGTTTCGTTCGGGATTTTCGGCAGCGGTGCCAATGGCGGCGCGTCCTGGGCACACACGACGGCCGACACCATCAAGGTGCAGATTGGGAAAACAAAACGGATCAATTTCACGGCGCTATGGATGCCTTCTCACCCTACTCGCGTCAAGCTTGCCTAATTCCGCTTGGATTTCCCGGCGGCTTTGCCTCATGCTCCGCCCCCCATGGCGAAACAGGCACTCGGAAAAGGACTCGGAGCACTCATCAAGAAGAGCGTGGCACCGCCAGCATTGGACGGATTGACCGCCCCGGATGACTTCAAAAGGGTCCGCGACGTCGCCCTCGACATGATCATTCCCAGTCCGTTGCAGCCGCGCACCGTATTCGTGGAATCTCCGCTGGACGACCTGATGGAGTCGATCCGCCAGCACGGCATCATCCAGCCGCTCATCGTCCGCGCGGTGAACGGGAAACTCGAACTCATCGCCGGCGAACGCCGCTGGCGGGCTTCGAAAAAACTCGGTCTCGCCACCGTGCCCGTGATCGAGCGCGAAGCATCCGACCGCGACGTGCTGGAAATGGCGCTCATCGAGAACCTCCAGCGCGAGGACCTCAACCCGATGGAAGAAGCCGCCGGCTATGTGCGCCTCGCCGAGGAATTCACTCTCAAACAGGACGAAATCGCCGCCCGCGTCGGCAAATCCCGTGCCAGCGTCGCCAATGCCATGCGCCTGCTCGGCCTCCATCTCGACATCCAGATGCTCGTCGCCCAGGCCCGCCTCACCGTCGGCCACGCCAAGGCGATTCTCGCCATCAAGGACCACGACACCCAGCTTCTCGCCGCCGACCAGATCATCCGCCGCCAGCTCACCGTCCGCGCCACGGAAAAACTCGCCCAATCCCTGCTCAACGGCGAATCTCACGAAGCGGGTGACGCGAAAAAGACCCCGGCAGCCCGCGAGGTGGACATCCACGTCCGCGCCATCACCAACCGCCTCCGCGAGCACCTCGCCACCCACGTCGCCATCCAGCATTCTTCGAAAAAGGGCAAAATCGAGATCGAGTATTACGGCGACGATGATTTGCAACGGCTGATCGAACTGCTCGGACTGCCCAGCGCCGACTGATGGCCTCGACTAGCGCTTGCCCCGCCGCCGATCACGGGTTAGCTAGCGGCATCAAAAGACGTTCATTCAGCCTCCTGCTCGCCCGGCGGTATCTCAATCCCCGCCGCTCGATGCTGTCCTCGTTCAGCATCATTTCCCTGCTCGGCGTGATGCTTGGAGTGCTGGTGCTGGTGGTCGTCATGGCGATTTATGCCGGGCTTGAGCGCAATGTGAAAAGCCGCCTGCTTGGTTTCACTCCCCATGTTTCGGCGAATTTTCACGACCCCGAGTCCATCGACGGCCGGATGACGAACTGGCAGGAAGCCGCCGCCAAGCTGAAAACTTTGCCCCACGTGGAAGCCGCGACCGCTTTCGTTTCGGACAATGTCATCATCGACTATCAGAACTACCAGCGACCAGTGATGTTCCGCGGCATTGACACCTCGGACCCGGCGCAGGTCGATGGCATCGCGAAAATGCTCGATTTGCAGAAACATCCCACCTCCACCGCGGACCTCGGGATCGACGATCGTGTGGTCATTTCCTCGATTCTCGCGGAGCAACTGCTAATCGAAGTTGGCGACGAAATTCGATTGCTATCCACCCGCAACATCGAGGGAGTCATGCGCGCCTACAAGACGACGGAAAATCCTCCGGTGCGGGAGGCGTTCAAGGAGGCGTGGAGCGATGCCACTGAACTTCTCCGCACTTCGTGGAAGTCGGATGGCGGGGAATTTACCCTGTCTTTGGCAGCCTACCGCGAGGCATATTCCCCGCTTCTTGCGTTGCTCGATGAAGACATTCGCGAACCCGAGAAAGAGCTGCTTTCAAAGCTCCTCGTCGCCATGGACGATGGGAAACAGGAAGAATCCGTCTTCCGCTTCACCGCTGACGCCAAGGTGGAGATTGAAAAAGCTGTCGCCGATCTGAACGCGACCGACATGGAGAAGATGGACGCGGAGACCTTGAAGAACCTCAAGAGCATCGTCCTGCCCAAAGAAGCGATCGTCGTCGGCATCTATCAAGCCTCGCAGATGGCGGTCACTCCGGACGTTTTCACTCCCCTGCCGCTCGCCCAGGATCTCGCTGGACTTGGCGACTCGGTGCAGGGAATCGCTCTGCGCCTCGACAAACCCTACAACGCCGAGGCCTTCGCCACCTCTGCCCGCGAAACACTCGGCGAAGAATGGACGCTCATCACCTGGGGCCAGCAATACCAAGCGTTTTTCTCCCTCATCGAACAGCAGCGCGGCATGATGTATTTCATGCTCTCCTTCATCATCCTCATTTCCGCCTTCTCGATGATGGCGGTCATGTTCACCGTCACCATCCAGAAGCGGCGTGAAATCGGCGTCATGAAAGCGCTCGGCGCGGCACCCGGCCAGATCGTCAGGGTGTTTCTCTATCAGGGAATGATCCTCGGCACGCTGGGAGCCATCCTCGGCGTCGGGCTCGGGCGCCTGGTCATCCATTTCCGCGGTTCCATCCAGGCGCTTTTCCGATCACTCGGATTCGATCCCTTCACCTCCTCGTTCACCGGCTTCGATATTCTTCCGGCTTACAACGATCCGCTCGAACAAGCGATCTTCGCTCTCATGGCCTTCGTGCTCTGCTCGCTCGCCGCGCTCGTCCCCGCCTACTTCGCCGCGCGCAGCGACGCCGCCAAATCCCTTCGCAACCTCTAACCCATGGACATCTGGATCATCCGCGACGGGGAAAAGGCCGGGCCCATCCATGACTTTGAAATCCGCCGGAAAATCGAATCCGGCGAGCTGCCGGCCACCACGCCGGCCTGGCACGAGGGCCTCGACGCGTGGAAACCGCTGAAAGAGATCGAACTCTTCACCCGCGAGTTCGAACTGAAAGCGCCGCCTCCGCTGCCAACCACGATCTATCAAAAACCGGAACCCGAACCGCACGCCGCGCCTCGTGAAACCTTCTACGTGCGGCGATTCTGGGCCCGTTGGCTCGATCTCACCCTCTACTCCGGATTCTGGTGGTTGGGGATGTGGGGAGCCCGGCAGGACATTGAGGCGACGCTGCTCAACCCGTGGATCATGTTTCTCCAGTATGTGCCGTGGTTCGCCCTCGAGGCGCTGCTGATCCAAAAATTCGCGACCACTCCCGGCAAGTGGCTGCTGGGCCTGCGCGTCACGAATCAAAATGACTCCCATCTCGATCTGGGAGAATCCATCCGCCGCTGTCTGCGGGTGATGTTCACCGGCATCGGCTTCGGCTGGAGCATCCTCGCCGTATTCTGCCAGGCGCTCAGCCTGTTCACCGCAAGACGGCTCGGCAACACGCTGTGGGACTACACCGGCGGCCACCAGGTGACAGCCAGCCCGCTCAATCCATTCCGCATTGTCGCACTGGTTTTCCTGTTTGCCGGAGCCCTGCAACTCCAAATGCTCGTCGTTTCACCCCACATTTATAAAATGGCAGGCGAGAGATATCCGGCCTATAAAGAGCAGTTCCTAAAGAACCTTCCCTGGCACCTTCCCTTGCGGTCGAAGGAAGTTCCGGCGAAGTAGTCTGCTGGCTTCGAGTTCGCGGTTGATAGGGACGCGCTTGATGATTTGGGGAGACAAGAGATGGTCCAAAACGGAGCGCTGGCTTCAGCCGGCTCTTTTCATATCGACTTGAGCGCTTCCATAGCCAGGCCGACTGAAGTCAGCGCTCCATTTCGCTTCGCGAAATCCTCTAACCGCCGCCCATCGTGCTCCGCCAGTAATCGAGACGCTCCTTGATGCGTTTCTCCATGCCCTGGTCTCCCGGCTGATAGTAAACCTTCCCCTCCGGCAGATAGGCCTGCGGCACGTAGGCTCCCTCGAAATCGTGCGCATAGAGATATTTCATCGCGGCCTCGGATTCGCCCGAGGCGGCCGCGAGTTTTTTCCGGGTGCCCGTCCGCAGATGCACCGGCACGGCGAGGGTCCGGCCGTTTTCCACGTCGGCCATCGCCTTGCCAAGTGCGGCGTAGGCGGTGTTGGATTTCGGCGCGGTCGCCAGATAGACCGTCGCGTGCGCCAGGGGAATCCGCCCCTCGGGCATGCCAATGAACTCGAACGCCCCGTGCGCGTCGAGCGCCACCCGCAGCGCGTTGGAATCCGCCAGCCCGATGTCTTCCGAAGCGGAAATCACCAGCCGCCGCGAAATGAACCGCGGGTCCTCGCCGGCATGCAGCATTTTCGCCAGCCAGTAGAGCGCCGCGTCCGGATCGCTGCCGCGGATCGATTTGATGAACGCGGAAATCGTGTCGTGGTGCGCGTCGCCGTGGGCATCATAAACCACCGCCTTGCGCTGGATGGATTCCTCCGCCACTGCCAGCGTCAGGCGCACGGTGCCCCCCTCGTCCGGGGTCGTTAGAACCGCCAGTTCAAGCGCGCTCAGTGCCTTCCTCACGTCGCCGTCGGATTTTTCGGATAGATGGTGGAGCGCGTCGGGATCGGCCATGACGGCATAACTGCCCAAGCCCCGCTCGACGTCTGCTAGAGCCCGTTCCAGGACACCGGTGATGTCCTCCACGGGCACCGGTTCCAGCTGGAAAATCTGCGAGCGCGACACCAGCGGCGAGTTCACGTGGAAATACGGATTGTGCGTGGTCGCACCGATGAACCTAACCACGCCGCGCTCGATGTGCGGCAGCAGCACGTCCTGCTGGGCTTTGTTGAAGCGGTGGATCTCGTCGATGAAGAGGATGGTCGTCTCACCGCGGAGATCCCGCCACGTGCGCGCCTGGTCGATTTTCGCCCGGATCTCCGCGACGTTCGACTCCACGCCGTTGAGCGACTCGAACCGTGAACCGGTCGTGCGCGCGATGACGCTGGCGAGCGTCGTTTTTCCGGTGCCGGGAGGTCCGTAGAAAATCAGCGAGGTGAACCGGTCCGATTCAATCGCCCGCCGCAACAATTTTCCGGGAGCCAGAATGTGCTGCTGCCCGGCCAATTCATCCAGCGACCGAGGACGCATCCGCGCGGCGAGCGGCTCGGCGGGATTCGGCTTGCCGGAAAGCGCGGCGGGAGTGCTGAAAAGATCGGACACGGTGACTTTCAGAAACCATCACCGCTCGCCGGGGACCAATCCAGTCCATATTCCTCCCTTCGATTCCCAAATTTTCAACTTTGGTTGATTTCCAACTCCGATTTTGGGCGTTATGGCCGGTTTTGGGACCAGTTGGCCGATTCCGAGACCTCAAATTCCTTCTCATTTCCTGATCTTCAGGTAATTTGAAGTCGTTCTGAGCGAGGTCCGCTTCACTTGGAACTCCAGCCTCAAAGTGCCTGGCCCACAGCTTCGAATTGATCTCCGGGGGGAAGTCAACCGAACACGGCCAAAGCAGGTGGTTGAGAAAAAAGCGCGCGTTGAGAGATCCGGGGGGATATCCAACGCGCGCTTTTCTTTTGTGTTCAGGGCGAGGCAGTTGCGAAACTCAGCTCCAACCCTTTGTGCCGCCAGAACCGGTAAAGCGCTGCCTCGATCGCCGGAGCATCGTCCGCACTCAGAAATGGCAGCGGTTTTCTCCGGCGTTCGGCGTGTTCCAACAGTCCCCGCACCCGCTCCAGACGTTCAGCTCCACCGTTCAGGTGATAGTGGGTGAGCAACAGGGCGGTTCCATACGCCAGGTAGCGCTCCTCCGGTTGGAGGGATTTCATCAGGGCCAGCCAGCCCTTGTCGTCGAGCGTGGCGATCGAAGCCACCGGTAGCAATCGCAGCGCCCGATCCCGCGGGCTGAGTTTCACCCGCAAATGATCGCGCACCGCCTCATCCATCCGGGAAAACGAGAACCGCCCGCCGCCGGTGTGGGCGCTGCCAAAATACTCGGCGAGTCCATCCACCAACCACTGCGGTAATCCAGCGAGTTTCCGGTGCATGCCGAGATGGACAAACTCGTGAACCGCGAGGTCCTCATCCATCTCCGGCGTGTCCCGGCTTTTTTGCACCACCACCGCCTGCAGGAAGTACTCCGCCCGAATCAGGACCCGCGCCTCCCCCACCCCGTCGTAAAATCCCGCGCTACCCTTCGCCGCCCCGGCGTCCTCGTAAGCTTTCGAATTCCAGTAGATGGAAACCCGCGGCTTGTAGCCCTCCGGCGGCGCGAACAGGGGCAGTGGATGGGATCGCAATGCTGCGAACGTCGATTCACCGATCACGGCGAGCTTTCTCACCGCCTCGACATCGATGTTGCTGTCGGCATCTATCCGGAACCGGGGAGTCGTCCAGAAATTCCGGCCGTCCACGGTGGCTGGTTCTTCAAGTTTCACCGCCACCTGCGGGAAATCCAATAACGGCGGATCCGCCCGCAGAAGGATCGGAAAAAGCAGCAGCGGAACGATCCAGCGCATGGCGAATCATAAAGGCGAAAATTTTCTCAAAACAACCACCGAAACCCTCCTTGTGGCCGGATTTGGGACCACATGGCCGGAACTGAGACCTCAAATTCCTTCTCATTTCCTGATCATCAGGTAATTTGAATTCGTTCTGAGCGAGGACCACCTCATCAAAACTCCAGCCATGAAAGGCCGGGCTACCAGTTTCGAATTGATCTCCGGGGGGAAGTCAACCGAACACGGCCCAGGCGAGTGACTGAGAAAAAAGCGCGCGTTGAGAGATCCGGGGGGATATCCAACGCGCGCTTTTCTTTTGGACGCGAACCCAGCGGATCAGGCCTGAATGAGGTCGTTGTCCTCTTCTTTCGAGAGCTCCAGCGCGCAATCGATCAGCGCGAGATGGCTGTAGGCCTGCGGAAAATTTCCGAGGTGCCTGCGGGTCTTGAAATCTAGATCTTCCCCATACAAGCCATGGCCGTTAGCAGCTTTTATCAGCGATTCCAGCAGGTTTCGGGCCTCGACGCGACGCTTGATCGACGCCAACGCCTTCACCAGCCAGAACGAGCAGACGGTGAAGGCGCTTTGCGGTTCTCCGAAGTCGTCTTGATTCCGGTAACGGAACATCAGGCCATCAACGCACAGCTCCTGCTGCAAACGCTCGACGGTCGCAACAAACCGCGGATCACCCGGATCGAGGAAACCATACTCGGCCAACAAAAGGCTGGACGCATCCATGTCGGTCACTCCGTAGGACTGCACGAACGCGCATTTTTCCTCGTTCCAGCCTCGCTTGCAGATGTCTTCGTGCATTTCGTCCCTCAAGGGACGGTGCTCAGCAGCCCATTGGTCCTTGCCAATCAACTCGGCGATACGGATCGCCCGGTCGATGGCCACCCAGCACAAGACCTTCGAGAAGACAAAGTGCCGCTTCTCCCCCCGGATTTCCCAGATCCCGCGGTCGGGCTGCGTCCATGCGGAGGACACCGTGCGGACGATGGACCGCACCCGCGTCCAGATCCTGTCGAGCGCTTCGGGCGCGCGCTGGCGCAAGGTCAGGTCTTGATAGATCACGTCCATCACCACTCCGTAGATGTCGTGCTGCTCCTGATTGTAGGCCGCGTTTCCCACCCGGACGGGCTTTGAGTTCTGATAGCCCGAAAAATGCGCCAATGTCCTCTCGGTAAGTTGCTTTTCCCCGCGCAGGCCGTACATGATCTGAAGAGAGTCATCCTTGGTGGGGACGGTGCGCAGCATCCAGTCGATGAATTCCGCAGCCATGGCCGGATGCCCGATGCGGCGCAACACGGCCACCGTCATCGACCCGTCGCGCAGCCAGCAGAACCGGTAGTCCCAGTTCCGCTCCTCGCCGATCGTTTCCGGGAGCGACGTGGTGGCGGCGGCGAGAAGCGCGCCGGTGGGTCTGAACTGGAGCATCTTCAACACCAGTGCGCTGCGTATCACCATTTCCCGGTACTGCACCGGAAGGTGGGTCCTCGCCGTCCACAGCATCCAATAAGCGCGGGTGCGCTGGAGCATCAGTTCTACCAGATCCCCGTCCGGAGTCTGGACCTTGTCGTGGTAACTGAGGAACAGGAAGCGGTCCGCGTCCAAGACCATCTCGGCTCCGTCCAGCACGCTCAGAGCATCCATGTCGGTCCACAAGTAGATGGATTCATACACCGGGCCATGTTCGCCGGGCCACTCGGTGGTTGCTTTGATGCGCTCGGGCTCCCTGACGAGCATCGTCTCGCCGTTCCCATACTCCAAGCGGGGATCGTAACGGACTTTGATACGAGGTGCCCCCCGAAGAAGACGGAGCTTTCTCACGATGTCCGGTCCGACATCGTTCCTCGCACCCGGGCGGCCGGCCATCGAGTAGCGGGGCATGAAATCGATCATTTCGAACGCGCCATCCTCGCCTTCGAAGGTGGTAACCAGGACGTTGGTGTGCCGCTCGTAAGCCTGGCCAGTCACCTGGCCGTCGGTCATTGTCACGCCGAATTTACCCCCCTTTTCCCCGTCGAGGATCGAAGCGAACACGGTGCCGGAATCAAAGTCCGGCAGACAGCAAAATACGATTTCCCCGATGGCGTCGATCAAGGCGCAGGTGCGCCCGTTCCCGATCATTCCCAAGTGGTAGTCGTCCGCGAGGCGGGTAGGATCAATCCTCATCATTTTCGGTTTCAAATGGCAGGTTGTTGTTTTCTCAGCGTGGTGCGGATTTCCTCAAGGAATGCGCGCATGCCGGTGATGTCGGTGCGATATCCGGCACGAGAGCTCCCCTTGCCGACCTTTACCGCGTAAAAAGCCACGCCCTCGGGTTCAAGGGCGATCATCGTTTCGTCCGTCTGGTCATCTCCGGCGACCAAGGCGACCTCGCTTCCCCACGTCTTCATCAGGAATTCCACCGCGGCCCCCTTGCTCACCTGGAGGCTGCAGATCTCGACGATTTTCTGCCCGTGATGGACCGTGACCGGCAGGTTGGCGCACATCCCGGTCAGCTCGTCGAGCAGCCCCTTCGCCCGCCACGCGCCAAACTCGGGATCCGCCTTCCGGTAGTGCCACACCAGGGCCGACTGTTTCTCCTCAACATGAGTTCCGGGGGTCATCAAGGCCACGTATTCGAGATGCTCTCGGATGGCGTTTTTCCACTCCACGCTCACATGCGGATTGAGCAGTTCCCACTCGCCGACACCTCCATCCTGCCAGCGATAGCCATGCTCTCCCACCAAGGTGACACCGAGGCCTCCCAAGTGTTTTTCCAGGAAATCCGGCGTCCTCCCGCTGACGACCGCCACCGAGACGTTTTCAAACCGCGCCAGCTCCCGCAGCAAGTCCGGGAGTCCTGCGTCTGGAACCGCGCGCTCCGGCACGTCGACGAAATCACGCAGGGTCCCGTCATAGTCCAAATAAAACGCCAGCTTTTTGCCAGCCCGCGCCTGCTCCGATAGTTCGATGGCGAGTGGTTTCATTTCCATGATGGCGATCCTTTCCTCGCGCTCCGGCACCTTGCGGAGATCCCGCAAAAAACGTCGCGCCCAAGCGCCGCTGTCCTGATTGCGGAGACGGCCTTGCATCATGTCGATGCGAGCCCTTCGCTCGTCGTCCGGCATTTCCAGCGCCCGGTACAACGCGGCGGCGACATCGTCCACATCGTAGGGATTCACTTGGATTGAGTGCGACAATTCCTGCGCCGCCCCTGCAAACTCACTCAAGATCAACACCCCCGGACGTCCGGAAAACTCCGCCCGCTGACAATCGAGAAACTCTTTTGCCACCAAATTCATCCCGTCCCGCAACGGAGTCACCAGACAAATCTCGGACAACGCGTATAGCGCCGCCAGGTCTTCGATCGGGAAGCCGCGGTGGAGGAACTGGATCGGCGAATGCCCGACCCTGCCAAACACCCCGTTGATGGCTCCCACCTCCTTCTGGACCTGCTCGGTCAGCGCGTCGTATTCCTGGACTCCTTGCCGCGACGGCACTGCGATCAGGACAAATAGCACTTCCTCGCGCTCATCGGGATAGAGTTCGAGGAATCGCCTCATGGCAGCGAGCTTCTCGGGCAGCCCCTTGGTGTAATCCAGTCGCTCCACGCTCAGGATGAGGCGCTTTCCGCCGATGTCCAGACGGTGCCTCTCGACCACTTCCGGGAAGTCGGCATTCCGCATCACCGCGTCGAATCCGGCGTGGTTGTGCCCGATCGGATAAACCCCCATTCGCACCTCCCGCCCGTTGTGCCAAATTCCCTCAGTCTCCGATTCCCAACCCAGAACGCGCAGCAAAGACGAGCGGAAATGACGGAGGTAATTGTAGGTGTGGAAACCGATCACGTCCGCGCCCAACACACCTTTCAGCACTTCGGCCCGGTCCGGCAACACCCGGAAGATCTCGCTTGTGCAAAACGGCGTGTGCAGGAAAAAGCCGACCCGCAGGCCTTTTTTCTGCCCGCGGAGCATCGAGGGCACGAGAAACAAGTGGTAATCGTGGATCCACACCTGGTCTCCCTCGTCCGCCATCTCCAGGATGACGTCCGCGAACTTCTGGTTCACCTGCCGGTAAGACTCCCACCAATCGTTGGAGAACTTGGCCCGCTCCACCATGTAATGCAGAAGAGGCCAGAGGGTGGAATTCGAATAGCCCTCGTAAAAACCGTCCAATTCGGCGTGGGACAAGAACACCGGAGCCACTCCGGACTTCTCAAGTTCGGATCTGACCTTCTCCAGATCGCCGAAATCCTCCGCAGCACCGCCCGGCCAGCCCACCCAGAGCTGCTCCACCTCCAGTGCCGCCCCCTCAAGTGCGGACGCCAATCCTCCGGCTGTCCGGGTGGTCGTTCCATCCGCCTCGATTTTCACCGGCAGGCGGTTCGACACCATGATCAATTTTCCCATACCCCAAATCCCGCACGGCTCGTCCATCCTGTCGAGATTCAAGTCCCCGAAATCCGGCGAACCGCTCCGACACGCCTGAAAAATCCCGCCACCAGTTGCGTATCCGGGGGGCATGAAAAAACCCGGCTCGATTCTAGCAACCCTAACCTCCACCCTGGCACTCCTTCACGCAGGAGAAATCACCGCCAAACGCGAGGACAAGCAGATCGTCATCCGCGACGGCACGAAGGAAATCCTCAGCTATCAGGCGGAACCCGGTGAACTGCCACGCGCGGACATCCCGAAAACCTACATCCGTGGCGGCTACATCCAGTCACTCCGCACGCCTTCGGGCCAGGTCATCACCGATGATTTCCCATCCAATCATTTGCACCACCACGGCGTCTGGAACCCATGGACGAAGACCGAGTTCGAGGGCCGCAAGCCGGATTTCTGGAACATGGGCGCCGGAACGGGAAAAGTGGACTTCGTCGCTCTCGACCAAGTCTGGGAAAAAGACGGCAAGGCCGGATTCCAAGCCCGGCACCAGTTCGTCGATCTCACCGTGACGCCTTCGAAAGTCGCGCTGTTGGAAACTTGGGATGTTAGTGCCACCTCCGCCGGTGATTATTACATCGTCGATTTCACCTCCACCCAGACTTGTGCCACGGAGTTCCCGCTCAAACTGCCAGAGTATCACTACGGCGGGCTCGGATTCCGGGGCAACTCGGCATGGAATGGGGAGGAAAACTGCAAATTCCTCACCGCATCCGGACTCACCGACCGGACCAAGGTGAACACCTCGCGCGAGAAGTGGTGTTGGGTCGGTGGTCAGTTGGATGGCAAAACCTGCGGCATTACCATCCTGAATCATCCGGGAAATTTCCGCTTTCCCCAGCCGATCCGCGCCCATCCCAAGGAGCCTTTCTTCTGCTTCGCCCCGCAGCAACTCGGGGACATGGAGATTGTTCCGGGACAAAAATACGTCTCCCGTTACCGGTTCGTGATCGCCGACGGCGAACCCGACACGAAGGCCGCGGAGAAGTGGTGGAACGAATACGCGCAGACTCGTTAGAATTTCCGCAGCACGGTATCCACGCACAGCCGGTCATCGGATTCCGGGTGATCCAGCGTGAAATGCAGCCCCCGCGA
>JBGSTM010000319.1:0-10390 GCA_041736495.1 Akkermansiaceae bacterium | reverse complement strand
CCTCGGCGCGGTGGCAGCGCATGCACTCGCTTGCGGGGTGGGAAGCGAAGAGGGCTGCGCCGGAAACCGAATCGCCGCCTTCGAGGGCGCTGTTCCATTTGGCGAGCGGGTCCTTGCTCGCGGCGAGGGACTTCTCAAGCGCGGCGAGGGCGCTCACGACCACCGGGCCGGTGCGTTTGGCGGCAGCTTCGGTGAGCTCGATGGCGGAAGGGGAAATGCCATTGGCGGCGCTGAGATCGCCGAGTTTTTTGACGAAAATGGCGTCCACCGCTTCGCCGGGAAGAGTAGCGAGAATGTCCCAAGTCCGCTGGGCACGGGGGACTTTGCTGGAATTCACTGCGGCTTCGAGTGCGGAAAGCGCGGATTCCGGCGAGAGTTTGGCGATGGCAGCCAAGGCGGTGAGCGCGACTTCGTCGGAAGGATCCTCGACGACCTGGGTGAGCAAGGTACCGAGATTTTCCGGGTTTTTTCCGATGAGCAGGGTCAGAGCGGTGGCGCGGGCCTTGGCGGGGAGTTTGGGGTTATTGACGAGAATTTCCAGCGAGCTGTTGTCCAAGCCGTCGATTTCCACCTCGTATTGCCCGACGAGACCCAGAGCGGCGGTGAGCACGAATCCCTGCTGGCCGAGCAGTTGCGGCAGGGCGGCGGCGAGGGCCGGGCGGAGCGTTTCAGGGTCGCGTGGATCGAGCGGATTCCAGTGACCGGTGAACTGGTCCACGGGGTGGGGTTTGGTCCAAAGTGTCAGCAGCCGGAATGCTTCCTGACGAACCACCTCCGGGATTTCCGGATCACCGGCCACCTTGAGCAGGCGCTCGGCGTTTTCCGGCGTGCCGATGCGGAACGCATTGTGAATCAACCGGCGGAGCATGAACGGCGACCACTCCCGGGCCGAGAGGTTGTCTAGCAGCGCGGCGACGGCCGGGCGCTGGGCGGTCATATCGGTATCGCAAATCGCGCGGATTGCCTCATCAGCGACTTTCGGGTCGGCGTCTTGGATGAATGCCGAGACGCCGTCGTTGCCGGAGCGGCGGAGGGCGACGACCGCGGCGAGGCGCACGGCGGGGGAGTCGTAAGTGGTGGCGAGCGCGGTGAGAATGGCCGGGCTGGCGGCGATGTGCTGGAGGGCGAAAATCCCGGCATGGCGCAGATACACGTCGCGGTTGTTGTTTTCCGCGAGCATCTCGCAGACCGGGACGAAGGCGTCGGCCAGCTTGCGCTTGCCGGCGAGGATGGCGGCGAAGAAGCGGACACGCGGCGACTCGTCGGCGAGCAGCGGGACGAGAGGAATGGCAGCCGCATCAACCTTCGAATCGGCGAGGACACGGAGCACTTGGGCACGGATTTCCGGGTTCTTGTCGGCAAGCATCGCGATCAATCTGGATTCCGCCGCGGCACGGGATTCCGCGGTTTGGATGTTGGTGGATTTGCCGAAGGGAGTGGCGACGGTACCCTGACGCGAGAGGATTCCCAGGCCCCAGATGCCATGGATGCGGTCCAACAATTCAGGGGATTGGGTCGCCTCGGTGAAATGTTTGATGGCGTCCGGCTGGCGGGTGAGGGCGACCTGGGCGCGCAACCGGATGCGCGCGTCGGGATGGCTGAGCAGGCCGGCGAGTCCGGTGGAACTGCGATTTTCGAAACCTTCCCGCATGATCGTGGCCGTGCTGGCTGCATCCGAGGCCCGCCACGTTTTATCGCCGGCGCTCACGGAAAGCAGGCGGCCGTCCTGATGGGATTTCCACCCGGTGACGAAATCACTGATGAAGATTTTGCCATCCCACGAATATTCCACGTCGGTGGCGGCGACGCCCCACACGAACTGCCGGGAGTCGGTCATTTCCATGCCCGCGCCCTTCGGTTTCATTTCAAACGACCAGACGCCGGAGTTCGCCGCCCCGCCGCGGTAGTCGCAGACGAGGAAGCGGGAGGCTTCGCTTTCCAGGAATCCGACGCCGGGATGATAGGTCAGGCCGGAGGGACCTGCGGTGAGGTAGGCGGCCGGAGGCAGGATGTTGGCAGGTTGCACCGGGTTTTCGAGCTCCCACATTTTTTCATTCATCCAGCGGCTGGGCGGCCGGTCGGCGAGGCCGATCTGTCGGTGGAACGAGTGCATCGCCTGGTGTTCCATCTCCCAACCGGAATCACCGCCCTCTACCAGATAGACGACCCGTGCGGAATCGCCTTGGTCGGAGTTGTTATCGACGGTGAAGGCATTTCCGAGAGAGTCGAAGGCGATCTCCTTGGGGTTGCGCAGGCCGGTGTGGAAAATCTCGAACCCACTGCCGTCCGGCTCGAAGCGGAAGACCGCGCCTTGATTCGGATAGTCATAAGCCACGCCCTCTTTCGTGATCAGACTCATCCCGCGGTCGCCCATGGTGCCCCAGATCCGCCCGTCCGGTCCGAGGGTGAATCCGTTCAGGTCATGGCCGGATAGCGAGACGCGGACGCCGAATCCGTCCGCCACCACCTTGCGCTCGCCTCCTTCGCGGGTAGGCAGCATGTAGATCTTTGGAATGCACGCGAAATAAAGGCAGCCCTCGTAGTAAAAAACTCCGGCGGCGGTGCCGTCGAGAACGTCGTTGAAGCCGTCGGCGAAAACGGTGGATTCGTCGAGCGTGCCGTCGCCATTGGTGTCGGCGAGGCGTCGGATCCGTTCGGATTTGCGGGTGAGTTTTTCGATCGAGACCTTGTCTTTCCACTTTTCATGCAGTGCCCGGCGGTCACTGGTCTTCTTTGCGGCGAGGTCGTCGAAATACCAGAACAAGTTGTTCCGGTCGTCCTCGACCCCGTCGGCGAAGCGATGCGTTTCCGCCACGTAGATGCGGCCCTCGTCATCGAAGGTGATCGCGGTGGGCGAGGTGAGTTTCTGGCCCTGGTGAGTGGCCTCGATTTTCAACAGGCCGTCGATGGGGATGTTGACCCCGGCGAGCACGGTGGTTGGAGTCAGCCCTTCGACAAATGCCTTGCCCTCGCGGGTGGTGGGCGGAAATTTCTGGTTCGGATAGTCGGTGAAAATAATCTGGTCCACGCCGATGACTCCCCACTCGCCTGACTCGTCATCTATTAGCCGGATCCGTGCTGTGCGACCTTTGAACTCGGTCACATCCCACAACCCGGGGCCACAACGCAACGAACGTTTTCCCACCTGCTCACGCACCACCTTGCCGTCCACGAGCAACTGCGCCACTGTTTTCCCTTCGTGATCACCTCCCGCGATGAGGAACGTGATGTACGGCTCGCGGATCTCGAATTCCGGCGATGTCAGCTTGCCCTTGGCGGCCTCGCCACCGTGCCCGGACGAAGCAAGACTGTCGTTGGAATAGGCGCTGAACGCCTTGGTCATCTGATCCGTCCTCCCGGCGGACGGAGCCAGGCCGAATGCTTCACCCTCGGCCTGCCATCCGTCGAATCCGTCACCTTCGAAAGTCTGGAAAATCCGGGTGGCGCCGGTTAGTGGGGCGGCAAGCGCCAGCAGGGCGAGAAGCGTGCGTGTCATGGTGCTTGAAGTTTCCTTTCCGGGTGCGACCGGGCGCGGGACTATTCAAGAGGAAACTCCGGATGCCAACTGCAAAGCTCGGCCGGGAAAGGGACCTTTCCCACGATCAATGCAAGCTTGCGGCGGGCGACGGAAGCCGCCAGTTTCATGCAGTCTCGCGTCGGATTTTTCCACCCCAACGATTTCCCATCCCCACCATCATGGAACTCAAACGCCGCCCATTCATCAAAACCGCCATCGGAGCGTCTCTCTCATCCTTGGCCGCCCGGGCCGAAGAATCTCCGCCAGCCGCGAAAAAGCTTGGCTGGGCGCTCGTCGGGCTCGGTTCCCTGAGCTCCAATCAGATCGCTCCCGCACTGCTGAAGTCGAAGCACAGCCAGCTCGCCGCCGTGGTCACCGGCACGCCGGAAAAAGGCGTGAAATGGCGGGAGAAATACGGTCTCTCCGAGGACAAGGTCTATTCCTACGAGACCTTCGACAGGATCATCGATGATCCGTCGGTCGACGTCGTTTACATCGTCCTGCCGAACAGCATGCACCACGAGTTCACCCTGCGTGCCGCCAAAGCCGGGAAACATGTTTTCTGTGAGAAACCGATGGCCAACACCGCCGCGGAATGCCGCGAAATGACCGCCGCCTGCGACGCGGCGAAGCGGCTGCTAGGGGTCGCCTACCGCTGCCAGTTCGAGCTCCACCACCGCGAGGCCATCCGCTTCGCCCGCGAGCAGGTTTTCGGCACTCCGAAGCACATCGACGCCGGTTTCGGATTCTCCATCGGCGATCCGAAACAATGGCGGCTCCGCAAAAATCTCGCAGGTGGCGGTGCGCTGATGGATGTCGGGGTTTACGCACTGCAGGCATGCCGCTATCTGTCCGGCGAGGAACCGGTCGAGGTCACCGCGCTGGAAACCAAGACGGATCCCGTCAAATTCGCCGAAGTGGACGAGACCATCAGCTGGAGCATGAAGTTCCCCTCGGGCCTGACCGCGAACTGCCTGACAACTTATCGCTTCAACGGCCGCGAGGATTTCACCGTTTACTGCACCAACGGCCGCTTCGGCATGAAACCCTGCTACGGCTACACCAACCACAAGGGCTGGACCTCCGATCGGAAGATCCCGCTCGCGTTTCCGCAAACCGACCATTTCGTCAACGAGATGGATGCGTTTTCCCTGGCGATCCTCGAAGGGAAACCCTTCGAGCCCTCGGGAACCGACGGTCTGCTGGATCTGCTGGTGATCGAGGCGATCTATAAATCCATCGCCAGCGGCAGGAAGGAAACCGTCGGAAAAATCTGAGATGAACACGATTCTGAAAAGCAAGCGCCGGGCCCTTCCACTCGTCCTTCTGCTGCTGGCGTTCTATCTGCCAGGTGTGGCGTGCGCCCACAGCGAAACCGGCACCGTCGGCGGATTTGTCAGTGGGTTCACTCATCCGTTAGGCGGGCTGGACCATATCGTCGCGATGGTGGCGGTCGGGTTGTGGGGGGCGTTTCTCGGCGGGCGGGCCATGTGGACGCTGCCGGTGGTGTTTCCGGTGGTGATGGCGTTGGGTGGCGCACTGGGAGTGGTCGGCGTCGAGTTGCCCGGCGTGGAAACCGGCATCGCCCTATCAGGCGTGGTGCTCGGCATCATGGTGGCGCTGGCGGCGCGGCCACCGCTGTGGGTGGCGGCGGTGTTGGTGGGGATTTTCGCCATCTTCCACGGACACGCGCATGGTACCGAGCTGCCGGAAGCCGCCAACGCGCTGACTTTCGCCATCGGATTCGTGATGGCTACCGGACTGCTCCACCTTTGCGGGATCGCTTTCGGTTTGCTGACCAGGTATCCCTGGGGTCGGGTGGCCATCCGCGTGGGCGGCGTGGCGATCGCTGCCGTCGGTTTCGGGTTTCTTTTCGAAATGTTGTGAACCTCAAGCCTCGCCAGCGGTGTGGGTCCGGACTGCTGGCCGGTCTTGGCTTCTATCTGATTCCGGTTTCCACGGCGCAAGCGCACCTGACCGTGGAAGGGGTGGGGGAGGTGGCGAACGGCGCGCTGCATCCGCTGATGACTCCCGCCCACGCGCTGGTGATCCTCAGTCTTGGCCTCCTCCTCGGCCAGCAGGTCCCGCTCAAGCTGAAATTGCCGATACGGATCTTCGCTCCCGTTTCCGCCGCCGCGCTGCTCTTCACTCTCAGCGGGCGGGTGAACGGATTCTATCAGCCGGTGCTGATCGGCATCGCCCTGACCGCCGCCATTCTGGTAGCGCTGGAAATCAGAATTCCGTCATGGGTGGGTGCCGTTCTCTGTGCCGCCGCCGCACTGGGCATTGGTTTGGATTCGGCGGTAGGCACCGGCACGACCGTGAGCGTGCTCAAGACTCTGGCAGGCACCTGGCTCGGCCTGAATGCGGCGGTCTTCTATCTCGCCGTCTGCGCCTCCAATGCGGAGGACCGCAAGTGGGCGCGGGTCGGGCTCCGGGTGTTAGGATCCTGGATCATCGCCATCGCCCTGATGGTGTTGGCGTTTTCCCTGAGGAAATCATCCTGATAGGTTTGCCCGCCCTCAGCCTCCGCCGAAGATCTTCCAGGCGGCAAACAGCGCCGTGACGGCCAGCACCGCCAGCGCCGCGCCGCCCGCGAGGCGGTCGGTGACGGTGGATTGAGGGCGGTTGGGCGATGACGACGCGGGGAAGACGATGGCGGCGTAGATCATGCCAGCGATCAACCCGCCGGCGTGTGCGGCATTGTCGATGAAGCGGTAGCCGATGATGCCGATCAACGCGGTGAGCATGACTCCCGCGGCAAGCCGACGTCTGGACCGGCGGGGAACGAGGCGTTGGTGAAGTGTTTCGAAAACCATCAGGAATCCCAGCCAACCCATCAGCCCGCCCGAGGCGCCGACAGAAGGAGCCGACACGAATCTGGCGGAAGCCTCGCCGCCGACGGTCGCGGCGAATAAAAACACCAGCGGCAGATGCGGCCAGCGCGCAAATACCTCCATCCGTTTTCCAAGATAGGCCAGGGCGGCCGCGTTCATGAGGAAATGCACCACATTCCCGTGGAGCATCGGCGCGGTGAAAAGCCGCCACCATTCGCCTTGGAAATAACGCTCCTTCACCAGTCCCGCGGCGGTGATGCCATCCCAGGTGCCTAGCAGCGACCACAACGACTCCAACCCGGCGGTCTGCACTCTGGCAAGGATTTGCGCCAGCGCGACCAGCGCGATCAGACCGAGAAAAATCCGGGTCACCGGAGCCTTCTGCCGATCCAGCCAAGTCTCGAAGCGGATGGTCGGCGCCGTCTCGGCCATGCCCGCATCCGTCCATTTGGCCAGCTCCCGGCCCCGTTTGCGCGCCTGATACCACGGGATGAAGGCGAAAATCACGAACATCAACAAGGCGAGCCCGCACTGCGTGGAATCCAGGGTGGTCCGCGCGGCGAACTTGAGACGCTGAAGGAAATCGATCTCGGTGCCGGATTGTGAAGCGAGCCGTCCTGATAGGAAATAGCCGCCGAAAAACACGTAGAGGCTCAGAATTCCCAAAACTCCGCCGAGCCATCGCATCCGGTGGGTGGTGTCCTCCAAGTCGTCCCGGTTCCATCGGGTCCGCGCGGTCCTGAGCGCTTCGCCCATTCCTTCCAGTTCCTCGGGCAGGACCATCCGGTCATGACCGGGAGCCCATACGAGAATCACGCTGCCGTCGCGGTCATCGCGGATGGCAGAGGCGAGGGCTTCCCGCGATTGACACGGATGGGAGCCGCCTTTGAGATCGATCCATCCCCATCCGGCCGGGGCTTTGGGAAAAGCCTCCGGTTTCGCCCATATCGGAACATCGGAGTGATCGTCTTCGGATTCCTTCACGCTGACAGAGCGTTAGGGGAGTGGCTCAATTGCCTGCTGGTGGGTCGCCTGCTTCGGGGGCGGCAGGGGAGTCCGCAGGAGGAGTCGCCTCGGCGGGCGGGGCGGTCTCGGTCGGCACCGGTGCGGCGGGAACCACGGGCGCGGCTTCCGGGGCGGGTGTGGCATCCGTAGGTGCGTCGGCAGGAACATCCGCCGGTGCGGGAGTTTCGGCAGGTGCCGGATCGGCCGGTGGAAGTTCTTCCTGGAGGGACTTCGGGGTGAGGGCTTCCGGGGCGGTTTCCGGAACGGGGACCGTCACTTCAAGCACTTTATCCGCCTCGGTGACGGCGCTGATGGTCTTGTTGTTTTGTCCGATCAGGACCGCGAGAGCCAGGCTCAAGATGAAAAACATTGAACCCAGGTAAACCGTGCCCCGTTGCAGCACGTTGGTCGTGCGGGCACCGAACACCTGGTCGGTGACCCCACCGCCGAATGCCGCGCCAAGTCCTTCCTGTTTCGGCCGCTGCATGAGGATGAGTAGAATCATCAATAAGCAGACGATCACGAAGATCACGAGCAGGAGATCGATGCTAATGGAGAGCCAGTTAATCGCAGCAAAAGTCATGGGCGCGGGACTATGGGTGGCGTCCGGAACCTTGTAAAGCGGCGAGTTTTCGGTTTTTTCCACGTGGAAATCCCCGCAGAAACATACGGTTGGCGGTTCGTGGTGGCCAAAGTCCTTGCGCTTGGTGCGATTGGCATCTCAGCGGATGTCAGCGGCCATCCCTTGCGTGCAAAGACCCTTCGCCAACAAACCCGGGGTCTCTCTTTGCATGCAAAGACCCATCCAAAACATCCGGGCGGACACCCATTTGATCAAAAGGTGGCAAAACCGTCGGTGAAACGTTTTTTCCCATCGATTTGTTCCGATTCGGTCAGAGATCATCGTTATTGAAAAATTCCGCAGCCCTTTTGGTACAAAGGTTTGACGTCTCCCAGAAACAGCTATCAGTATGCCAGCGATGGTAGAAGGATTGCTGGAGCGGCAATTCGCCATCTCATGCCTGACAACCCCATCAACACCATGCCATTCCGCCAATTACCAGCCACGGATGCCACCCGCAGCCAAGCCCTCGCCTCAGGATTGAAAAAATCCTCAGCTGTCACTGGAACCGCCCGCCTCATCAGTGCGGACACCGCCGCCCGCCTCGTTTCTTTCGCCCCCACGTGGGAAAAGGAGGTCACTGAACGTGCCGACGCGCTCGGCAGGCAAACTTCCGTAACCACGACTCTGAATCTGGCAGGCGATAAATTGCGCACGACGGTCAGCCACTTCATCCAAGTGTACCAGTTCGGAGTCGCCCGTGGCATCTTCTCGCCATCCGGCCGGGCCGTCTATGACCTGAGCGTCAATGAGGAAACGGTTCCTCCGCTCGCCTCGGAAGGGGATCTTCTGCTTTGGGCGGACCGCGTGATCAAAGGGGATGCCCGCCGTGTAGCGAATTTTTCCGAGCCTGCCATGGCAATGCCATCGGCTGCGGAAGTGACAACAGCTTTGGCCGCCTACAACACCGAGCTTACCCTCCAAACCGCCGCGAAAGATAGCCTTGAGAGCGAGCAGTCAGACGTGAACCAGCTCCGTCCCGAGGCGGATCAATTGATCCGCGATGTTTGGGATGAGGTGGAATTCGCCCTCCGCCAGATGGAACCGTCCACCCTCCGCCGCCGCGCCCGCGAGTGGGGGGTATTTTACGCCCTCCGGCCCGGAGAGCCGGAAGAACCTGCCACCCCCGTGGTTCCTCCACAGGGTTGATTTCCGAAGCCGATTCCGAACGCCCGGTTTCCTTCATGGGAGCCGGGCGCTTTTGTTGCCTCCTTCCCATTGATTTGCTCATTTGGTCCTTGGCGCTGGGGACCGCCATCCATTGACTGTGGGTGTCCGCCTAGGCGGATGGGAATTTAGAAGTTTCCTCACAGAGCGGTCGGCATCGACCGCAACGATGCCGCCAAACCGACCGAAAGGCCGGGGGGGCGGCGGCGCATGTCCAGGCCGACCTTACGGGGAAAGCTAAAGGCCGTTGCAGCCGACTCTGTGCGGCTCTTCTAACTCCCCGTCCACCAGGAAGGACTCCACCGACCTTCCCATGAAACGATTCCCACTCACATTCCTGGCCATAATGGCCAGCTACCTGCCCGTTCTTTCTCAGGAAGCGAACGATTCTTTATCTGAGGAAACCGCAGCCGCCCCCACCGCCGCCCGCATTCTCGGCAACATCCCGGATGGCACCCCGCCGCCACCCGAGCCTCCCAAACCCAAATACATCGTCGCTTCAAAGGACGTGCTCGAAAGCAAATCCATCGAGCAAGGCGGGCGTACCATCACCCTCCGCGAAATCAATCCCATCGCCCTTCCGCCACCCCCGCCACCGGTCGAGCCACTCTCGCCGGAGGCCGAAGCGGCTTTCCGCGAAAGGGCCGCCGAATACCGGGAAAGCCATCCCCGCACGAAAATGGCGTTTATAAGTGCGACCGTCTTCCGCTCCAAGGACTCCTCGCCGCGAACGCTCGTCCGCTGCTGGCCCGAGGGGAAACGAGAAACCATCACCTACTGGTCATCCGCCGATTTCGGACTTATTGCCGGCATTCATGCCTTTGCGGATGCCACCGGCACCACCCACACCATGCTGATGGCCTGGGGCTATGTGGATCTCGAAACCATAAACGATATGCAAGCAGCGAGGTTGCAAGCCTATGGCGCGACCGAATTCCCCACAATCCCCGAGGGCAAGGCGACTTTCCAAATCACCGGCACGCCACCCGCAGCCGAGGATCTTGCCCCCATTCAAGCCTTGCACGATCTCTACAATTCCGAATACGCCCGCCTGAAAGTCGCCTTCGATGGCCGCGAGCGCGCCCGCCTCGAACGCGAAGCCTATCTCAAAGCCCACCCGCCCCAGCCCAAAGACATCACCCTCAACTTCTGGCGCACCGAACGCAAACCGACCACTACCGCGAAGGAGGGCGCACGATGAAACACGTCCTCTCAGTATTCCTTGTTTCTTGCCTCTGGCTT
>JBGSTM010000056.1:0-3928 GCA_041736495.1 Akkermansiaceae bacterium | reverse complement strand
GGCAGGTGCGGCATTCACGCGAAGGGCTGGTCTTGAAGGCCAATGACGAACTTCTCCCCAGCCAATCCCGCTACCTCGAAGACGGCGGTTTGGTCGTCTGGATGGGCAACGAGGACCTCGAGCTCGTCGCGGTGCGGGCCGACGACCGCCTGTCGCAACCGGGTCTCGCGTTCGCGGGCTTGCAGGATGGATTCCCGCAGATCCGGGCCGCTGGCGGGAAGGTAATTCAGGGTGAGTGGTTCGTCTTTGCCGCTGACCGCCCGTTGCGCCTCGGCGGCGAGCGGGGCGAGCTCCGCGATGAGGCGGGCGCGGGTCTCCATCAGAACCGTGCCGTGCTCGACCAGGATTTCCTCGTAGGACAAAATTTCCGCATCGCGCGGCCGGCCTTCCTTGAGCAGCAGGTTTTTCGCCCGCAAGGCCCGGCGGTAACGCGACCACGAGCGGCGGTAGGCGGGGTCGATTTGGGCTCCGAGGAAATCCAGATAACGACGCCGCCCTTCACCGGGGCCGCGGACGAGTTCGAGGTCCTCGTTGCCCATCCAGACGACGAGACCGCCGTCTTCGAGGTAGCGGGACTGGCTGGGAAATGTTTCCTCGTCTGCTTTTAAAACCAGTCCTTCGCGGGAATGACGCACCTGCCGCTCGGTGCCCCACGGGTCGCCGGCGATGCCGAATCCTTTGCTGCCGAAACGCCCGAGCGCGGTCATCCGGTGGGTCCGCGGCGAGTGCAGGCGGACCAGTAAGCACAATGCCTCGAGGACCGAGGTTTTTCCCTGTGCGTTGTCGCCGGTCAGGATCGCGCCCTCCGCCGGGACTTCGAGGTCCAGCGAGGGAAAACAGCGGAAATCCATCAAACGCAGCGAGCGGAGCACGGCGAAGGAGTAGGAGGAAAAACTCGCCTGGGGAAGAGGCGATATTCAGCGGGTGATGGTGGCCGGTCCTGTGGCGAAAGGTGACCAGCCGAAAAAGCCATCGTAGTATTGAGTGGAGTGGCGACCTGAAACTAACGAGTTCGTGGCCGAATCACAGCCCACTTTGATCCAAAGGTAGCGGGGATCCAGAGCCGGAGTGTCGGCGGTGAAAACGAGAGAATGAGCGTCCGTGGATGGGGCAAGAGGATCTCCATTGCTGGGGTTGATGGTAGTAAACGGGCCCACAATCGAATCACCGCTGACGGGTGTGAAAGTGGTGGTTCCAGCAATTCCGGAATTATCAAAGACATACCTGAGTGTGCCTCCTCCAAGCGGGAGCGTCACCGTTCTGTTATTCAGATAGGAAGGCGCGACCGAGCCTGGGTGATCCGCGACGTAGAGATTGTAAAAAGCTCTGGGTGCCGCGGCATTGTCGAGTGGAGCGGCAGTGGCGACGGGGGTCAGCAAGGCTCCCTGTGAAATGCCGACGTGGAGCTGTGCGAAATCCAGCTCCACCCACGAACCCGGTGACATCGTCGTCGAATAGTAGGCGTGGAAAATCTCGCCAGTGGAAATGAGAGGATTGAGATTCCAGATCGCGGAGACACCTGGAGTCACGACGAGTTTGCCGCCCGGACAAGTGATGACCGGCAGGTTTTGCGTTTGCTCATCGAAGGCGATGGCGGCCCCATCGGTGCGAGTGAACGTGACGTTATTGATTGTCGTGCCGTTGGGACCTGCCGTGATCATCGCATCCACGACAGTGCGGCTGGCGGGATCGGTGACGAGTCCGAAGATCGTGTGGACGTTGTTGAAAGTCGGTTGTGACAGGCTGCCGGTGAAGAAGAACTGGCTGCCGTTGGTGTTCGGTCCCGCGTTTGCCATGGACAAGACGTAGGGCACGTGGGTGAGCGGGGAATTGAACTCATCCTTGAAGGTGTATCCGGGGCCGTCGGAGCCGTCGCCCTTGGGTGATCCGCCTTGGGCGAACTTGAATCCGCTGCTATTCGCAGTCCGGTGGATCTTAATGCCGTTGTAGAACGGGTCGGAGCGGATCCTTCCGCTGGACGAGTCCACCCAAGGACGTGAGCCCTGCGCCAGAGTGATAAAATTCGCGACTGCCTGAGGTGCGGTCTCGTATTGCAGCACGACGTCCACATTCCCCTGTGTCGTCTCGAAACGGGCGATCAGATCCGCCTGAAGCGGACAGGCCAGAGCAATCAAAAACCCCAAAAATCTCACGGGGCGCAATGCGCCAGAAAAGGAGGAATTCTGCAAGCAATGAATTGGCAACCTTTAGAAATCTATGGAGTTATGTCTGTTCACCGCACCAACTGGAGACGGGAGAATCGTTTGGCGTCGAGCGAATCGAGAGGGACGGCTCGACTGGCTTTCAGGTCGGAAGATCCGGTATTGATAGCTGCGACCGGATGAAAGAAGGTGATACCTGTCGGGGTATTCGCGTTTCCTTGGTTGCCCGGGGTAAAACCCTTGGAAATCCGCCGACTTCGCGCACTCATCGTCAACCTCACTCATTCCTTGCTCCCATGCGTTTGATCCTTCCGTGTTTCGTCGGTTTCTGTTTCGTCTCTGCCCATGCTGCAGATGCTCCGGTCGACCTGAAAAAACGCGGGAACGTCCCGCCCAGGATCACACAACTCACACCCGAGCAGGAAGCCGCCATTTTAAAGGATGTGAAGGTGGCGGACGGCTTCGATGTCAGCCTTTTCGCCAACTCGGCCGCTGCGAATTATCCGGTGTATGTCGCCTCCGCGCCGGGCGGGGATCTGTATGTGGCTTCGGATGGAAACGGTTCGCTGGGCCGTGCTCCGGAACGCGGGCGCATCGTCCGGTTGCGGGATGCCGACAAGGACGGACGGGCGGATCAAGTGACGGAATTCGTCAAGGAACTGGATTCTCCACGCGGCATGGTCTGGGACCACGACCGCCTTTATGTCGTGCATCCGCCGGATGTTAGTTGTTTCATGGACGCGGACGGCGACGGCGTTGCGGAAAAAAAAGAGACGCTGATCACCGGAATCGGCTTCGGCTTCAAGGACCGGCCCGGCGACCACACGACGAACGGGCTCAGCCTCGGCATCGACGGCTGGTTATACATTTCCGGCGGGGATTTCGGTTTCAAGGACGCGGTCGGGACTGATGGAAAACACCTGCAACACCGCGCGGGCGGCGTCATCCGGTTCCGGCCGGATGGAAGCGGGATGGAAATCTTCAGCACCGGCACCCGCAACATCCTCGGCACGCCGATCAGCCCGCTGCTGGATCTCTTCGCCCGCGACAATACCAATGACGGCGGTGGATGGGACGTGCGCTTCCATCACTTCACCGGACTTGAGGATCACGGCTATCCGCGGATGTATATCAATTTCACCGACGAGATCGTCCAGCCGTTAGCCGACTACGGCGGCGGCTCCGGCTGTGGCTCCGCCTATCTTTCTGAGCCGGGCATTCCGGAAAAATGGAACAACGCGCCGTTGACCTGCGACTGGGGAACCGGCGCGCTGTGGCATCATACGGTCGTGCCGCAGGGTGCCACCTTCAAGGAAACCGACAAGCCGCAGGCATTCATCCGGATGACCCGCCCGACGGACGCGGATGTGGACGGGATGAGTGCGATCTATCAGGCGAGTTGGAAGGGTGCGACGTTCAACTGGGACGGCCCGGATGTCGGCTATGTGGTTAGGGTGTCGCCGAAAGGCTACAAGCCCGAGCCGTTGCCGGACTTTCAAAAAGCCGGTGAAGCGGAACTGGTCCGCCAGTTGGAGTCGCCCAGCCAGGTCCGCACGTTGGAGGCCCAGCGCGCCCTGCTGCGGCGTCCCGGATCCGCCGGGATGAAAACCGCTCTGCTCGCCTTGGCGGGGAACACCGCCAAACCGCTGCCCGCGCGCGTCGCCGCGCTGTACGCGCTGACCCAGCGCGCCGTGAAAGCGGGTTCCGCGGATTCGATCATCAAGGCGGTGTCGCCGCTCGCCGCGGATCCCGTGCTCCAGCGCTTC
>JBGSTM010000035.1:0-10311 GCA_041736495.1 Akkermansiaceae bacterium | reverse complement strand
TTGCGCGGCAGGCGCAGGCGGGCACCGATGTGGCCGAACTCGCGGCCGCCGTGGGCGGTCTGGTTCAGGTTCATGAAATCCATGTCGATGTCCGCCCACGGGATGTCGCGGTTGAACTGGGTGTGCAGATCGGCCAGCGGTTTGCGGAGAATTTGCAGGCCTTCGATCCACATCTTTGCCGGGGAAAACGTGTGCATCCAGGCGATGATGCCGATGCAGTTTTTTTCCGAGTTCGCATCGATGGCGAACTGCGTGATCTCGGCCGAGGACTTGAGGACCGGCTTGAAAACCACCTTGTGGGGGAGAGAGCCTGAAGCGTTCAGCGCTTCGACGACGACCTGCGCGTGTTCATCGACTTTTTTGAGCGCCTCGGGTCCGTAAAGATGCTGGGAGCCGGTGACGAACCAGATTTCAAGGGCGTCGAATGATTTGATGTCGGACATAACGTTAGTTGGATTGTTGGGCTTTGAGGGCGAGCAGGTCTTTCATGACATGGCCGAGATCGGCCGACCGGGTGACGCCACCAAAGGAATCGTGCAGCTCGCGGTAGAGGGAATAAAGTTGTTGATAGACCGCTTGGTTTTCGGCGATCGGCTTGTAGGAAATTTCCTTGAGCCCGGTCATCGCGGCTTGGGCGGTTTTGAAATCCGGATGAGCGCCGGCGACCACGGCGGCCCCGATGGCGGAGCCGAGCGCGCAGGATTGCGACGAGCGGGAAACGCGCATCTCGCAGCCGGTGACGTCCGCGTAGATCTGCATGAGCAGCGCGTTTTTCTCGGCGATGCCGCCGGAGCAGACGATGCGCTCGACCGGCACGCCGTATTCGCGGATGCGGTCAACGATGGCGCGGGCTCCGAAGGCGGTGCCCTCGATGAGCGTTCGATAGATTTCCGCTCGGGTGGTGTAGAGCGTCTGGCCTAGCAGGAGGCCGGTGAGGAGCTGATCGACGAGGATGCTGCGGTTGCCGTTGTTCCAGTCGAGGGCGAGCAAGCCGGACTGGCCGGGCTTCATGGCGGCGGCCTCGTCGGTAAGTTGGCCGTGGAGGGACGCATCGCCTAACACGCCTTCGACGTACCATTTGAAAATGTCACCGACGGCGGACTGCCCGGCTTCGATGCCGAAGTAGCCGGGCAGTATAGCGCCCTTGACGATGCCGCAGATGCCGGGGATGTCGGCGACGGTTTTGTCCGCAGAGACCACCGCGCAGTCGCAGGTGGAGGTGCCGATGACTTTGACGAGCGTGCCTTCATCGACGCCGCAGCCGATGGCGCCGTAGTGCACGTCCATCTCGCCGATCGCGATGGGAATACCGGCGGTTAGGCCAAGTTTTTCCGCCCAAGCGGGGCAGAGATTTCCGGAGATGGCGGAGGCGTCGTGGGCCGTGTCGTAGAGGCGGTCGCGGAGTGGAGCGAGCTTGGGATCGAGAGCGGTTAGAAATTCCTTGTCGGGCAGGCCGCCCCAGTCTTCGGCGTAGAGTGCCTTGTGGCCGGCCATGCAAACGCCGCGGCGGATGGCGAGCGGATCGGTGACGCCGGCGAGCACGGCGGGGATGAAATCGGCGAGCTCGACCCAGGAATACGCGGCGTCGAACACGGCGGGATCGACCTTGAGGCAATGCCAGATTTTCGCCCAGAACCATTCGGAGGAGTAGGTGCCACCGATTTTCGCGAGATATTGCGGGCGGAGTTTTCCGGCGATTTCGGTGATGGCTCCGGCTTCGGGAATGCTGGTGTGGTCTTTCCAGAGCCAGCACTGGGCGTTGAGGTTTTCCGAAAATTCCGAGGCGTTTGCGAGTGGCGTGTTGGTCGAATCGACCGGCAGCGGGCTGGAACCGGTGCCGTCCATGCCGATGCCGACGACTTGGTCATTCGAAAATTTCGGCTCGGCGGCGCGGGCGGCTTCGAGTGCGAGCAGGGTGACTTTTTCCAGCGCGAAAATATAGTCCGCCGGGCGCTGGCGGGCGAGGTGGTGGTCGGAGGATTTCAGGAGGATTCCCTGATTTCCGGAGGGATAATCGACGACCGCGGTGCCGATTTCGCTACCGTCGGCACAATCGACGACGAGCGCGCGGGCTGAGTTGGTTCCGTAATCGAGTCCGATCGTGTATGGCATGACAGTTGCTTCATGAGCATCCGGACGAATCCCGGAAAGAGACAAAACGTATTACAGTCATATTTCGGGCTCGACCGGACGTGATTCGCAGCGAAATTTGCGGCGATGTTACAGCCTACGATGGCGGAGGTGGCCAAGGCTTCCGGGGTTTCGAAAAACACGGTGAGCTTGGCACTGCGTGGGAGTCCGCGGATTTCCGCGGCGACGCGGGAGCGAATCGAGGAAGTGGCGCGAAATCTCGGCTATCGGCCGAATCCCACGGTGGCGAACCTGATGGCGGAGCTCCGGCAGAATCGTTCGCCCGGCTATCAGGCGACGCTGGCGCTGATCAACGCGCATGAGACCCGCGACGCGTTTTCCAATCACCCGACGATTCCGCTTTACGTCGCGGGATGCCGGCAGCGGGCGGAGCAGCTTGGCTACCGGCTGGATGAATTCTGGCTGCACGAGCCGAACCTGCCGGTGGCCCGTTGGTTGTCGATTTTCAAGGCAAGGAACATCCGGGGTGCGGTGGTGGTAGGACTGATGCGGCGTAACCGGCTGCCCGCCCGGCTGGTGCCGTTGTGGGATGAGATTCCGGCGCTGGTGACTGGGGTGCGGACGCGCGAGCCAGCGCTTTCGTTTGCGTGCAGCGACCATCACACGCTGGCCTTGGAGGCGTATGAAAAAGCCGTGGCGCTCGGTTATCGACGGCCGGCGTTGGTGCTGGACGGGGTGATCGATGATCTGGTGGAAGGGCGCTTTTCGGCGGGATTCCTGATCGGGCAAAGCCGGATGACGCCGGCGGATGAAAGGACTCAGCCGTTCTATCAAGTGGCGGCCGCGCGGACCGATCGCGCGGTGTTTGCGAAATGGTTCGGGGAAAACCGGCCGGATGTGATTTTCACGCTCTATCACGAAGTGGAACGCTGGATTCATGAAATGGGCCTGCGGGTGCCAGAGGACGTCGGGCTGATCCAGTATGAATGGCGGGCCGACCACGCTGGCTGGGCAGGCATGGACCAGCTCAACGATCTGGTGGGAGCTGCGGCGGTGGACATGCTGATTTCGATGATCCACCACAACGAGCGCGGGGTTCCCGAGCACCCCCGGGCGACCTTGATCGGCAGCCACTGGGTGGACGGGGCGACGGTGAAAAGCGCATGAGGGGTTGCAATTTCAGGAAATCTGTCCTAATTCCGCGCGATTCACGCCACCATCTCATGATCACGCTCCGAACGTTCGCCCAGTTTGCCGCCGCCGCTGTCACGCTTTTGCTGGCAAGCTGTGCCAACCAGAAACCCGGTGAGCAGGTCACCAAGGAGGGTCAGACGGTGAACCCGCATCCTCCCGGCACCTACGATCATTTCACCGCCGAGCCCACCTACCCGAAAACGATGACGGCGTGGAAGAACGAGGACGTGCTGTCCCGCACCAACGCGGAGAACTCCTCCATCCGCATCGACCTCAAGATGCAGCGCGGATTCCTGATGAACGGCGAGGAGGTGGCGATCGACTATCCGATTTCCTCCGGAGTTCCCAGCCGGCCCACGCCTCCCGGGACTTACTACATCCTCGAAAAGATCGTGGACAAGCATTCCAACAAATACGGCAAGATCTACGACGCCTCGGGTGCGGTCGTGAACAGCGACGCCGACTCCACCCAGGATGCGGTCCCCGAAGGCGGCCGCTTCCAAGGCGCACCGATGCGGTACTGGATGCGCCTCACCAACGACGGCGTGGGCCACCACATCGGTCCCTTGCCCCGGAGCCGCCGCCCCGCCTCGCATGCCTGCATCCGCGGGCCAAGCGCCACGATGCCGGTCGTCTACTCCAAGGTGAAACTCGGGACCCGCGTGGTCGTCGAGTGACCCGGATCCGCTCCCACAAAAAAGGCCCGGACGCATCCGGGCCTTCTCGTTTGATAGATGCAGGATAGCTGTGTCGATCACTCCTCCTCGACGAACTTGTCGTGCCCGGCCTTTTTCTGCTCCTTGAGCGTTTCAACGATCTTGGCGACCTCGTCGATCTTTCCGTTGATGAATGCCTCCTCCACGTCGACTAGCGACACGTAGAGTTTGCCCATCATTTTTTTGTATTCCAGGAGGGCTTTGGTTTTTTCCGGACCTTCCGGCATCGGTTTGAGCATCGCCGGAATTTCCGCCGCGCTCTTCAGCGCTGCCTGCTGGGCCAGACGAGCCTCAGCGGCCCCCTTCACCGGATCCGTCTCGCGGCGGAAGCCCTTGAACGCGTCGTTCATCGCTTCCATCTGTTTGCCGAGGGCGGTTTCCTCTTCCGCGACCAGGGTCGGGGTCATCAACAGTCCCACCGCGCAGGTGAGCAGAAATAATTGTTTTTTCATACGCCACGAATACGAACGGATTCCCAACACCTTTCCAACTGGAAATTTCGCGTTTATTTTTCCCGGAATCCGCTCCATCGTACGCAGCTTGAAGGTCGAACTGAAATGGCGACGACGGATCGTCCGCGCCGTGTTCGCGCTCGGGTTGCTCGGACTCCTGGGCTGGTTTGTCCTGCCGTTCGCGGTTTCACTGCCGGTGAAATTGAAGGAAGTTCCCGAGGCCTCGCCGGTTCTAATGGATCGCCACGGCACGCCGATCCTGCATCTCACGCTGCCGGATTCCACCCGGTCGAGGCCGGTCACGGTGGTCGAGATTCCGCAGGATCTGATCGCCTGCACGCTAGCCGCCGAGGACAAGCGGTTCTATGGTCACGGTGGAGTGGATCCACTCGCGACGCTCCGGGCGGGCAGGGATTTGCTGGCGAAGCGGCGGATTGTTTCCGGTGCTTCCACCATCACCCAGCAGTTGATCAAAATCACCTCGCCGCCCGCTGCGCGCGGTCCGACGACGAAAATCCGGGAATCGCTCGCCGCCCGCCGACTGGAAATGACCTGGTCGAAACAGCAGATTCTCACCGCCTACCTGAACCACCTTGACTACGGAAATCTCCGAATCGGTGCTGCCGAAGCCGCGCGATTCTATTTCCAGAAACCCCTTGCCGATCTTTCGCTCGGCGAGTGCGCCCTGCTTGCCGGGCTGCCGCAATCCCCGTCGCGGCTCAATCCCGTCCGCCACCCACAGCGGGCGATCGTCCGCCGCGACACCGTGCTCAAGCGCCTCGCCGCCACTGGAGAACACGACGACACCCGGATTTCCGCAGCACTCGCCGAACCGCTTTCCCTGCGTCCACTTGTCGAATCCAAACCAGCCCTGTGGCTCTCCCGGATCTCAAATCTCGAATCTGAAATCCAAACCACCCTGGACCTCCCGCTCCAGCGCGACCTCGAAGCAATCGCCCGAGAGGAAACCGCCCGGCTCAAGGACGCCAACCTTCGTCACGCCGCCGTGGTCGTCATTCACAACCCGACCGGGGAAATCCTCGCGCTCGTTTCCTCCGCGGACTGGAACGATCCGCGAGGCGGTCAGTTCAACGGAGCCCTCGCTCCGCGGTCGCCGGGATCCACACTCAAGCCCTTCACCTACCTGCTCGCGATGGAGCGGAACCACCGCATCCCGTCCTCCATCCTCGCGGACATTCCCACTCCGTTCCGCACGCCGGAGGGTCTCGACCTGCCGGAAAACTACGACCGCACCTACCGTGGGCCGGTCACCCTGCGCGCCGCGCTCGCCTGTTCGCTAAACGTCCCCGCCCTCCGGGAATTGAACTTCCTCGGCGGGCCCGAGCCGCTTCAGAAATTGCTCCAAAACCTCGGCATCACCACCCTCGGCGCGGATTCCTCCGTCCACGGTCTCGGGCTCACCTTGGGAAACGCCCCGGTTCGCCTGCTCGAACTCACCAACGCCTACGCCACTCTTGCCCGCCAAGGGACTCATTTTCCCGCCAAACTCTTCCCGGCGACGTCCGATGTTGCGCGCTCGATGTTCGACATTCGCAGTGCGTATTTCATCGCCGACATCCTCTCCGATCCCACCGCCCGGGCACCCGCTTTCCAGCCCGGCGGCCCGCTCGATCTGCCGTTCCGCTGCGCGGTGAAAACCGGTACATCTTCGGATTTCCGCGACAACTGGTGTATCGGCTACACCCCGGAATTCACGGTCGGCGTGTGGGCGGGAAATTTCGAACAACAGCCGATGAAGGGCATCTCCGGCATCGCCGGAGCCGGACCGGTTTTCCATCGAGCCATGCTCCGGCTGCACCGCGACACCAAGCCCACTTGGTTCGAGCGACCGCCCGGGATCACGGAAATCACCATCGACCCGCGAAACGGGAAACTCGTCGCCGCTGATGCCAAAAACGCCGTGCGCGATCTCGCCGCGGCCGACCAACTCCCGCCCGCCGCCACTGCGGCTGACTACGATGCCGACGGCAATGCGCTTCTCGACCCCACCTTCGCCGGTTGGTTCGCCAGTCGCCACAACGTCCGCCGCGGCGACCTGGCGATGAACTCCGACGAGCCCGCCCGCGAAGCACTCCGCATCATCAGTCCGGCTAACAACTCCACTTTCCTGCTCGATCCGGAAATCCCCTCCGGTTCCGACAAGCTCCGTCCCGTAACCAACCTGCCCGGCACCGCCCGCTGGCAGTCCGACACCCTGCGCATCGAACCCGCCAGCCCGGAACCGATCATCCACCTCACCGCCGGCACCCATGTCGTCACCGCCACCGACCCCGCCACCGGTGTCACCCACACCCTGACGTTGCGGGTGAAGTCGCTATGACGGATTGGAAAATCCCCGCCGTTTTCCAACAGGAAATCAGTTGCGTCACCGGGAGTTATCCGTAGTCTGCGGCCATGAATCCAGAAACTCTTCTTCTCGCCCAAGCCATGCCGTCGTTTGGCGGCATCAGTATGACCTACATCGTGATCATCGGCGCCTCGCTGCTGGCCAGCTTCCTGATCAGCAGCACGCTCAAGCGGCGCTTCAACGAATATTCGCAGATTCCGATCCGCATGACCGGAGCCCAGGTGGCCGAGCTGATGCTCAGGCAAAACGGCATCAACGACGTGCAGGTGATCAGCACTCCCGGCCAACTCACCGACCACTATGATCCGGTGAAAAAAACGGTGAATCTCAGCGAGTCCGTTTACTCGGTGAATTCCGTGGCCGCCGCCGCGGTCGCCGCCCACGAGTGCGGTCACGCCGTCCAACACCAGCAGGCTTACGTCTGGCTCGGAATGCGCTCCAAGATGGTGCCCGCCGTGCAGTTCTCCAGCAAGATGCTCAACTACATCATGATCCTTGGCTTCCTGGGCATCGGCCTGATGAGCAGCATGACCATGTTGTGGGTGTGGGTGGGGCTGTTCGCGATCACCACGCTGTTCTCCTTCGTCACCCTGCCGGTCGAGTTCGATGCCAGCAAACGGGCGCTTGTCTGGATGGAAAGCAGCGGTGTGGCCGCCAGCATGGAGCATGAAAAAGCGAAAAACGCGCTTTTCTGGGCCGCCATGACGTATGTGGCCGCCGCGGTCGGCTCGCTCGCCCAATTGCTCTACTTCCTCATGATGGCTCTGGGCCGCAGGGATTGATCTTCCCCGACCACTCAGACCAGCTTCTCCGAAACGGCCCGCAGCACGCGGGCCGTTTCCATTTCATGCTGGCAGCGCCCGTCCAGCGGGCACTTCGCCAGCAGGCAGGGGGAGCATTCCACATGCTTGCGGATCACGGCGTGACGCCGCCCGAGCGGCCGTTTCCATGCCGGATCATTGGGGCCGAACAAAGTGATGCAGGTCGCCCCGGCGTGGGCCGCCAGATGCGGCAGCGAGCCGTCCGCAGCGATGACCCACCCGTGAACCGCCAGCAAGGGAAGGGCTCCGGCCAGCGGCGCGGCATGAAAAAACTCGACGCCTTCACCCAGGTTCGTCGCGAGGGTTTCCCCCAATCCACGGCCGCCGTTCACACTGGCGACGGTCACGCGTCTGCCGGAACGGAGGATCGCCGCTCCGATTTCCAGCCAGCGTGCCACCGGCCATTCGTGACTCGGCCCGAAGTCCGAGCCCGGGCACAGCAAGACCGCGCCCGCGACGGGTTCGACTCCCAGCGCGGCGGGTGCAAAAAACTCCGGCCTGCCGGTTTCCACCCCCAACTCCTCAGCCGCCGCCAAGTAGTGCCTCACCCGGTGCTCCAGCGGGCCAGCGGAAAACCCCAGCGGATGGGTCAGCAGTTTTTTCAACCTCCGCTCGTCCGCTCCCAGCCGCCGCGGGATCCCGGCAATTTTGAAAACCTCCGCCGCAAATCCGGCTTCCCAACCAAGCGATGCCTGCCAATTCCCTGCGATCCCGGCCGCCACCAGCTTCGCCTTCGCCCTCACAGGGAAATCCAGCACCGTCACGCCTTCCAGCGTGGACCAGAAGTCCCGTTGCTCTTCCGGACATAGGATTCCGGTCTGCAAACCCGACGCCACCAATGCCCGGACCGCCGGCACGGCGAAACACGCTTCGTCCCAGCGCTCCGGCGCAGCCACCAGCATTCCTCCTCCGTTTGTCGTCACTGGCTGGAGCCTAGAAGTCTAAATAGCAGACACAAGCCCGCAGGCATCCCGTCATTCCCACAAAAAACCCCGCCGCAGCCGGAGCTGGACGGGGTTTCCCTGGGTTTTGGAGAATTTTGGTGAAAGGGAGATTATTTGTTCCAAGTGACCACGTCGTCGGCATTCTTACCTCCAGAGCCTTTCGTGCCATCGGCACCCAGAGACCACGCGGCGGCTTTGCGTCCATTCAGAGTGACCGCCGGGGAATACTCGGGTTTCACGACATCGGCATATTTGTCATCGAGCATGATTTTGTAGGGCCCGCCCCAAGGATCATAAAGACCCTGAGGTGATGTGGAAGTGCCTTGGTAAACCAATCCATTCATTCCCCCATTCGGGCCACCCTTTTTGCCTTCCTTGACGGAAAGGAATTTAATTTTACGGGGGTTGAGCTTCAAGCTTTCTGCGTCACTGGTCCCCAGAAGGACTTTGATCAGGTCCAAACCCGTTCCTGTATTCGAGCTCACTGCACTGGTTGGGATCGGATCAGCCGGCATCGCGCCATACTCCGCGTAGAAATTATTCACGGCAGATTCAATGGCAACGCAGGTGGCCATGGCGGTGGTTTTCTTGGCCTTTTGAATTGCCGCGTTTCCCGCGGCGAATCCCGCTCCGGCGAGCACGGCGATGATCGCGATGACGACGAGAAGCTCGACCAGGGTGAAGCCGTGGGCACGGCGATGGGATTGGGTTTTCATGACGGAATTTGAATTGGTTTTCACAGATGCAGAGCAAACACGAGATTTTGACGGCTGACAATGCCTCAATCAAAATCGCAGTGACATGGTGCATACCTACCTGCGGATTTCGCCCCCGGCAAACTATTTCTTTGGAGGAACTCCGTCCCACCCTGCCTTTGCCGTTGCGGTGCGGGCCTGCAACCAGCAAACTCCCGCCATGTCCGGCAAAAATCTGCGAGATTCCGTTCTCGAAGCCCTCCGCTCCGCCAAAGGTAACCCGCTCTCCAAGTCCCAGCTGACCCGTGGACTGAAACTCCCGGGAACCCGCGTCACCGAGTTGCGGAACACGCTCGCCGACCTCGTCAAAGAAGGCCTCATCAACGAAGCGAAAAAAGCCTGCTACCAGATCGCAGACACCGGCCGGCCGAAGAACCAGCTCACCGGCGTCCTCAAGTTCCACCCCAAGGGCCACGCGTTCTTTTTCCCGGAAATCACCGACGAGCACAACATCGCCACCGGCATCGATTTCACCGTCAATTCCCGCATCGTCGTCGACCGCCGGAACGTCGGCACCTCGCTCGATGGCGACAAGGTGCTCGTTTCCATCGTCAAACCCACGCCGCGGCCATTCCGCACGCGCAGCGAATTCACCCCGGATGCTCCTGATGAAATCAAGGGCCGCGTGGAAAAAGTCCTCGTCCGCCGCTCTGGCAGGCTGGTCGGGATTTACCAGAAGAAGGGGAATTTCGGCTGGGTGGATTGCGATGACAAAGCCATCGAAGGGAAAATCGATGTCGTCGGCGACACCACGGCGATGCCGGGGCAGCTCGTCGTCGTGGACCTGGAAGAATGGCTCGACCGCAACGTCACGCCGCGCGGCCGGGTCATCGAAGTGCTCGGTTGGCCGGGCGATCCGGGCGTGGACATGATATCCGTGATCCACCGCTACGGCCTGCGCACATCGTTCCCGGAAGAAGTGCTCGCCGAGGCCCGCGCCGTGCCGGAGGAGCCCGAGCCATCGGAAATC
>JBGSTM010000367.1:0-2248 GCA_041736495.1 Akkermansiaceae bacterium | reverse complement strand
GTAGAAGCCGAAGAAGATCGGGATCTGGATCAGCATCGGAAGGCAGCCGCCGAGGGGGTTGATGCCGTATTTTCGATAGAGCCCCATTGTTTCGGTGTTTACCTTGTTCGGATCGTCGGGATACTTCTCTTTGATTTTGAGGATTTCTGGCTGGAGCTTGGCCATCCGCTTCATCGTGTGGGTGGACTTGGCGTGCAGCGGCCAGATGATGATGCGGACGGTGATGGTGAGCAGGATGATGGAAAGGCCCCACGACCAGTTCTTCGCCACTCCGTCGAGCAGGTTGTGATAGAAATTGAGCAGCCAGTTGAGCGGGCCGGAAACCCACCAGAACCACCCGTATTGCATCACGTCGCCCCAGCCGGCACCCCAGGCGCTTTCCATTTTCTGGAGCATCGGGTTATGCTTGGGACCGATGAAGATGAGGTAGTCGAGGGTGAGCGGTTCGTTTGGCTTGAGGGAGACTGTCGGGAGGTGAAGTCCGGCGTTGACAGCGGTCACGGGTGCCGCACCGGAGGCGAGGGTGACCTGGCTCGATCTCGCCCAGACGTTGGCGACAACGGGTTCGACCGGGCGGATCAGGGTGGCGAAGAACTGATTGGTGACACCCGCGAATTTCACGGGCTTCTCGCCATCGCTCTTCATGATCGACTTGGCGGAGCTGAACATCCCGCCCTTGAAGCCGGAGCCATCCTTGAAGTTGATGCCGCCGTTTTCGCTCCAGAAGAATCCGGTTTGCTGGCCGACTTCAGCTTGATAGAGCGGAGAAGCCTCGCCCATAAAGATGCTCCACTGGCCCAGGTCGGCAGCGTTGGGAGTGGCGTTTTCAAGTTTGAGCTCGAAATTCAAAAGGTAACCGGACCCGGGTTTCCCTTCTTCGGGGAGAGAAAAGGTCTTTTTTGCGATCAGGCCGGAAGGAAGCTTGGCGATATAAACGGCCTTTTTCCCGGGAATGGATTCGTCCGCCTTGTAGGCGTGGGGAACGTTTTCCAGGGATTCGGCCGCACTCGCGAGTGCGCCAATGGGGCCGGGACCGTAGCGGTTCGCCCGGACGGATTCTTTCTTGCTGCCGACTTGGAACTGCTTCTTGAACTCCGCGTATTTGATCCCGCCGCCGATGTTGGTTAGGGTGAAAGTGACGTCGTTGTTTTCAAGGACGACGGTTTCCTCTTCGGTCGGCGGTGGCGGAGGCTCGACGGTTAGCTCGGCCTTGCTGGTGGTGGGCACTACGGGTGGCGGCACCTGGGATTGTTTGATCGCCAGTTCGGCGGCGCGTTTCCTCGCCTGTTCGGTCTGGATCTGGTTGGAATAGTAAAGATTGACCGCCAGCAGGCAGCCGCAGAGGGCGAGGATGACCCAAGTCTTTCGATCGTACATGGAGGCGAGGTGGAGAAATTAAGGGTGAGGTGTCTCGTGGTGACAGGAGCAGGACTTGTTTTCGGTTCCCGCACTTCGGGGTGACGGGACGGGGTCATAACCGCAGCCACCCCAAGGATGACAGCGGAAAATCCGACAAATTCCATACCACGAGCCGAGGAACGGGCCGTGGGCTTCCACCGCCTGCAGGAAATAGTTCGAGCAACTCGGCGTGTAGCGGCAGCCCATCCCGGGACCGGCGGCGACTTTCAGCATCGGATTGAGGATCCGTTGGTAAAAACGGATCACGAGTCGAATCACGGCGCTGAGAAATCGCGAAATCACGTTTGTTTGTCGGGGCGAGGGAACAATCCGAGCCGCCGTGCCTGCCGGACCCAGTCTTCTTCCAGTTCGGCGAAGGTGGCCTTGCTGGCACCCGGGCGGGCGATGGTGACGAGGTAGCGGCGGATTTCCACAAAGGCGGGTGCGTGAGACTGGACAAGCGAGCGGAACCGGCGTCGCAACAGACTGCGGTCGTGCGCCTTGCCACTGCGTTTGGTGGTGATGAAGCCGGTGCGGATCGTCGGAAGTGTGGGATCAGGCAGCGTGCTTAAAATGACAAACCGGCCGGCTTTCGCCTGACCGGTTTTCTTGACCCGCGCGAAATCCGCGCGCTGGGTCATGCTGCATGTCCGCGGGAGTCGCATGGCTGGGAAGCGTTGGACTCCCGGAACAGCGCCGAAGCGCGGCATCAGCCGTGCTGCGTCGTGTGACGGCTGTATTGAATCTCGACGCCCTTGGGAACAAGGCGCTTGCGGCCTTTTTGGCGACGGCGGCGGATGATGTCGCGGCCGGATTTGGTGGCCATGCGTGCCCGGAAGCCGAATTGGTT
>JBGSTM010000344.1:0-3351 GCA_041736495.1 Akkermansiaceae bacterium | reverse complement strand
CCGCGACGAGCATCCACGCATCGCCGCGCGCATCCTGCTTCTGACCGGCAGCAACTACCAGGTTGGGAAACGGTTGCGTGAAGAAAACGCCGGGCCTGAGGTTGTTGTCGAACTCGATCTGCCCGTCCATGAAGCAGGGTTTGAGGTGCGGCAATTGATAGCGGCAGTCTTTTTTTCAGAGAGTGCATGGAGGATGTGCGCCTTTCATTCCTCCTTCACTCGCAGCCTGGAGTGCCTGTCCTCTTTGTGGGCACGCCTGGATTTGTGCTAGACGGGCGGATGGCAGATGGCAGCATTGCGGGAAATGAAACGCAGAGCATGGATTTCGGGTTGTCTGGCATTGGTGGTCGCCGGTTGCGGACCGGCGGTGGGGGTGGGCGGGCGCGGGGCGAACGACCTGGCATCCACCCGGATCAGGACCAATTCGCTCACTTCGGTCAGATCGGCGGTGTTGGAGGTTTTCAAGGAGGAGGGTTTCACGGTGGTTTCACGGTCGGCGCAGTCGGCCACGTTCACGATCCCCGGCGGGCGCAGGGCGGAAATCATGTGGACGACGATCAACAACCCGAATCCGGTGATGATTCGCGCGACGGTGACCTGGCGTCCTGACGGCGCCGGCTGGGTCTGGGTGGGATGCCAGGTGCAGGTCACCCAGCAGAACACCGCCTTCGGGGAAACCGTCCGGCAACCGCGACTCGTCGGGATGTCCGCTTACAATGACCTGCTGCGCCGGGTCAGACGGCGGGTCGAAGAGGGACGATAGACGCAGGGCATCAACTTGCCGGTTGATACTTGCCCGCATTGCGTTTACGGGTTGAAGCAATGATGAAAAACCCGACTCTTCGCAAGGCGCTCGTACTTGCCTTTTCACTTTTCCTGCCCTGCGGTGCGATGTCCGCTGCGACGGTCGACGAGCTGATCAAGGAGGGCAATGTCCACGACCAGAGCTTCCGCCCGAAAGACGCGCTCAAATCCTACCTGCCTGCCGAGAAGATGGATCCGGACAACGTGGATCTCCTGCTCCGCATCGCACGGCAATACCGCCACGAAATGGCGGATACAGGGGCGGTCGCCGAGAAAAACCGGTATGCCGCAACGGCGCTCGGTTATGCGCAGCGGGCGGTGGCGCTCGCTCCGAAGAATGCGGAGGCCCACCTTTCCGTGGCGATTTGCCACGCCAAGGCGCTCGAACTTTACAGCAACAAGGAAAAAATGGCCGCCCTGCGCCAGGTGAAGGCCTCGGCGGACAAGTCGCTCTCCCTGGATTCCAACAACGACGTGGCTTGGTATATCCTCGGCCGCTGGCACGAAAAGGTCGCCGAGCTGAGCACCCTGAAGCGCAAGGTCGCCGAGATCGCTTATGGCGGCCTGCCGAAAGCCACCAACGACGACGCCGCCAAGTGCTTTCGCAAGGCGATCAGCATCAACCCGAACCGCTCGCCCTATAACATCGATCTGGGAATCACCTATGCGGCGATGGGCAATCACGCCGATGCCCGCAAGCACATCGAAAAGGGGTTGGCCATGCCGAACAGCGGCAAGGATGATCACGAAACCAAAAAACGGGGTCGGGATTTGTTGGCAACCTTGAAATGATTCCCGCGCATTCATGAGGATTGCCGCGGCGGCGGGTTCGCCGGAAAAGCGCAATCGGTGCGGAACTTGGACTTGCCACGGGAAGTTTTGTCACAATAGTGCGCCCACCTCCTAGAGGGGCTTACAATTCTATCATTATGCCAAAAGAAGGTATCGCAATCATCGGGATCGGCTGCCGGTTCCCAGGCGGAGTCAATGACACCGAATCATTCTGGAAGTTATTGGCCGAAGGTCGCGATGCCGTGTCCGAGGTGCCTGCCGACCGCTGGAACGTGGAACGTTTCTATGACGCGGAGCCTGGATTGGCCGGGAAATCGATTTCAAAACGCGCCGGTTTTCTCGATCAGATCGATCAATTCGACCCGCAGTTTTTCGGAATTTCCCCACGGGAGGCTCCTTATATCGATCCGCAGCAACGACTTCTGCTCGAAACCGCGTGGGAGGCGATCGAGGACGCGGGGCTGGTTCTGGATCTGGAAGGCGGCACCAACATCGGTGTCTTCATGGGCGTCTCCCATAATGATTACCAGAACATCCAGGGCGGCGGCACCGACCGCAAGGGGATCAGCGCGCACTCTCCGACGGGCAGCGCGCACAGCATTGCGGCCAACCGGATTTCCTATTGCTTCAATCTCAGCGGCCCGAGTCTCTCGATGGACACGGCCTGCTCGTCCGCGCTGACGGCAGTACATCTGGCGTGCGAATCGCTGCGTGCCGGGCGTTGTGAAATGGCGATGGCGGGCGGCGTGACGGTGATCATTACACCGGACGGATTCATCGGATTCTCCCAAGCGGGCATGCTTTCGCCGGACGGCAAGTGCAAGGCGTTCGCCGCCGAGGCAAATGGCTTTGTCCGTGGTGAAGGTGCCGGAATGGTGCTGCTGAAACCCCTTTCCAAGGCGATCGCGGATGGCGATCCGATTCAAGGCGTGATCCTCGGCTCCGCGCTGAACCAGGATGGACACACCAACGGAATTTCTCTCCCGAGCACTGAGGCTCAGGCACAACTGGTGCGCGACGCGTGTGTCGATGCGGGCATCCACCCGATGGAAGTCGGCTTCGTGGAAGCGCACGGCACAGGCACCGCGGTGGGCGATCCGATTGAGGCGATCGCGCTGGCGGAAGCACTCTGCGGCGGCCGGAGCACGGCCCTGCCGATTGGCTCGGTGAAAACGAACCTCGGCCACTTGGAGACCGCGGCGGGTGTCGTCGGCCTGGTCAAGGCGATGATGGTACTTAAGCGCGGGCAGATTCCGCCGAGTTTGCATTTTGAAAATCCGAGCACCCACATCGACATGGTGGGGCTGAAACTGCGAGTGCCGACGACGTTGGAAACCTTCCCGGACGACGGCGCACGGCGCATCGCCGGGGTAAACTCGTTCGGTTTCGGCGGCGCGAACGCCCACGTCATTTTGGCCGAGCCACCGGCGCAAGTGCCTCACGCTCATGGTCCTTTCCCGACCGACCGCTCTTGGCCGCTGGTCATTTCCGCCCGTTCCGAGGACGCGCTCAAGGCCACCGCCGGCCGTTTGGCGGGTTGGATCGAGTCGCACGAATTTGGAAATGGCATTTCGCCCGTCCTGCCGAAGCTCACTTACACGCTCGGCGTCCGCCGGAACCATCACCAGCACCGCTTGACGCTGGTGGGGAATTCGTCCGCCGAGGTGGTGGCGGAGTTGCAGGAATTCGCCGCCGGCATGCCGGTGACCACGGCGCGCGCGTCGTTCACGCCGCGGCCGGAATTTCCGCCGCGCA
>JBGSTM010000340.1:0-13630 GCA_041736495.1 Akkermansiaceae bacterium | reverse complement strand
GCCGGTTTGGTGGGACGCGCCGAGGCCTTCGCCGGTTTCCGCATGGAAATATTCGTGGAATAACAGAAGGTCCTGCCAGTGGGTGACGTCGGTGTAGCGCTTGGCATCGCCGAAGCAGGGGCGGTAGCCGTCCTTGTCGGGTAGGAAAAGTGCAATGAGCCGGTCGCAGAGGTCGATGGCGATTTCCCGCAGGGTGAAGAGCTTGCCGGAGCCCGTTGGATACTCGATCTTGAAGGTGTCACCGTAGAAGTAGTCGTAGCGTTCGAGCGCCTCGATGATGAGGAAATTCACGGGAAACCAGATCGGGCCGCGCCAGTTGGAGTTGCCGCCGAACATGTCGGTGGTGGCCTCGCCTGGAGTGTAGGGGACTTCGTGACGCTGGCCACCGTGCTCGAAGACGAAGGGTTTTTCGGCGTGGGCCTTGCTGAGGGAGCGGATGCCGAAGGTGGATAGAAATTCCTTGGGATCGAGCATGTAGGCGAGGCTTTGGCGGAGCCGGGCTTCGGAGGGAATGGCTAACAGGCAGCGTCCGGGGTTCTTGTCGCCCTTCACCCGGCGGACGGTGATGTATTTCAGGATGTCCGGCCGGTTGATGAGAAACCAGTCCATGCGTTTCTTGAAACTCGGCAGGGCGTCGATGGTTTTCTGTTTGAGCACGGTGACGGCGCACATCGGCAGCAGGCCGACGAGCGAGCGGATGCGCAGCGGGATGGGCTCCTTGTGGTTGATGATGAGCTGGTCGTAGTAGAAGCCGTCTTCATTGTCCCAGAGGCCGGTGCCGCCGAGGGAGTTGATGGCGTCGCAGATGTTGACGAAGTGTTCGAAGAATTTTGACGCGATGTCTTCGTAGGCGGGCTTTTCGAGTGCCAGCTCCAGCGACATGGAGAGCATGGTCAGGCAGAACGAAGCCATCCAGGCGGTGCCGTCCGCCTGGTTGAGGTGGCCGCCGCCGGGGAGGGCGTGGGAGCGGTCGAAGACTCCGATGTTGTCGAGGCCGAGGAAGCCGCCGCCGAAGACGTGGCGGCCGGCGACGTCCTTGCGGTTGACCCACCAGGTGAAGTTGAGGAGGAGCTTCTGGAAGGCGCGTTCGAGGAAGAGCAGATCGCGATCGCCTTTTTGATCGGCAATTTTATAGACCCGCCAGACGGCCCAGGCGTGGACCGGCGGGTTGACGTCGGAGAAATTCCACTCGTAGGCGGGGAGCTGGCCGTTAGGATGCATGTACCACTCGCGGAGTAGAAGTAACAGCTGATGTTTCGAAAATTCCGGATCCAGGGCGGAGAAGGGGATCATGTGGAAGGCGGTGTCCCACGCGGCGAACCACGGATATTCCCACTTGTCGGGCATCGAGAGGATGTCGCGGGCGAAGAAATGCTGCCAGTCCGCATTGCGGCCACGGAGCCGGGCTTCCGATGGGAATTCGTTCTGTCCCTTGAGCCAGTCTTCGACGACGTAGTAGAAAAACTGCTTGGTCCAGAGCAGTCCGGCGTAGCCCTGGCGGCAGATGAGCCGCTCGTCGTGGGAAATGCCATCAGGGATGACTTCTTGATAGAACTCGTCACTCTCGGCGATGCGTTGCTGGAAAATTTCATCGAACCCCTGCAGGCCTTCGAAGCCGTTGGATTCCTTGTGCGAGTGGAGGCGGCAGCGGACGGTGATGGTTTTCCCGGCGGGGATCTTGAACTTGAGATGGGCGGCGGCCTTGGTGCCGGACGGGGTGGGGGATACGGCGTTTTTCTCGTTGTGGACGAGGTAGCTGTGGAAGGCGTCCTTCACGTAGGGTGTCGGGTTTTTGGTCCCATAGACGGTCTGGAAGTTGGTTTCGTTTTCGGTGAAGAGCCAGGGCACTGGCTTGGGGAAATCCGGGGAATCGACGATCATGCGAAATTCTCCGAGCGACTCGTGCACGGCGGTGACAGATTTCCCCTCGCCGGTGATGGAGGGCTTTTTGAGGGGGGCCTCGCGGTTGTTTTTCCAACTCCAGATGTTGCGGAACCAAAGGGTGGGCAGCACGTGGAGGGTGGCGGCTTTTTTCCCGCGGTTGGTGACGGTAATGCGCCAGAAGAGGTCCTCCGGGGTCCGCTTGGCGACTTCCTGGACCACGTCGAAATAGGCACCGTCTTCGAACAGGCCCATGTCGGCGAGTTCGAGCTCGGGCCCGTGGCGGCCGAGTTCCTGGTTTTTCTCCCGGATGGCCGTGTAGGGATACATGGCGTGCGGATACTTGTAGAGTGCCTTGGTGTAGGAGTGGGTTGGCGTGGAATCGAGGTAGTAATAACATTCCTTCACGTCCTCGCCGTGGTTTCCCTCGTTCCCGCCGAGGCCGAAAAGGCGCTCCTTGAGGATGGTGTCGTTGCCATTCCAGAGGGCGGGGGCGAAACACATCCGGCACTGGCGGTCGCTCCAGCCCTGCAAGCCATCCTCGCCCCAACGGTAGGCCCGGCGGCGGGAGTGGTCGTGGGGAAATGCCGCCCAACTGTTTCCGTGATCCGAATCATCTTCCCGAACCGTGCCCCATTGGCGCTCACTGAGGAAGGGTCCCCACCGCCGCCATGCCTTGTTTCCCGCCTTTTCTTCGGCGAGTCGCTCTTTTTCCCGATTCATGTGCCGGGATGTGAGCAGGAATCATGCACAGGTGCCAGCCATCAAGCCGTTGGAACGGAAAAATGCCGGAAATATTCCGGATTTGCTGATGATTGGCTTTGACGGATTACGATGATCTCCGTAGAAAAAATCTGTCCCCCGTAACCATGAAGTGCCCCCGATGTGTCCAGCGTATCCACCGAGCCGCGGCGTCATGCCCGCACTGTGGATTCACGCTTGCCGACGCGGACGAGCGGTTCGGCACCGGGGATGTGCAACTTCGCGCGCTCACCGACAGCGCCGGCATCCTGCGCCGGGGTGAACGCCAGCGCGTCGAGGTGGCGATGGAAGAGATCACGCGGCGTTTTCCGCAGGTTTTCGTGGCTATTTACACCGGATCGCTCGGCGAGGTCGCGAATATCCGGCAGTTCGGGTTCTGGCTGCTGAACCGCTCCGCATTCGAAGATGTGCCGGTGGAAAAACCGAATGAGGCGGGCATCCTGATCACGATCGACCCGGAGTCCAAGGCGGCGGGGATGGTGTTCGGTTACCTGTTGGATCCGTTTCTCGAAGAGTCGGACACGTTTGAATGTCTTTCCCGGGCGCATGCCTACTGGCTGGAAGGCCGCTACGCTGACGGCATCGTGCGGGCCCTCGCCCACCTTGACGGGATCCTGCGCAAGCGCAGCCGGCAGGCCCGGCGGGATCCGGAGTATTTCGAACGCAAGGTGGCTCCGCCCGCGCAAATGGGGGATCTTGTCCGCCGCATCCGTGCCGGGCATCGACCCGGCCGGCAGGAGGAAGAAACGCTGGAGGTCCTGCCGTGAGGGTTTTTCCGGGCATCGCCGCCTTGATTCTGGCGCTTCCCGCGTCGGCATTCCGGGAACCGATGTTGCCGACATGGATCGACAAGGAGCGGGCCGAACTGGAAGCCGCCGGTTGGATTCCGGGAGCCATCCTGCTCACCGACGATCCGATCCCCGATGAGGCTGAGGAACCGGCCTCCGTTCCGCTCGAAGTCGAGCAACCGAAGCCTGAGGAAATCGCCGAGGACCTCAAACCCTCTCCGGATATCGCCGAGAAATTCCTGCCCGCCTATTTCGCCGAGCGTCCGAAGAGTTTCCTCATCGATCCGCAGGGCCTGCTGGGCCCGTCCGATTACCGGGACCGCCTCGGATTTCTCAACTATCACGCCAGCGACTCGTCCATCGACCTGTTCGTCTATGTCATGGGCGGCGACCAGAACATCCCGAGCGAGGTCCGGGAGGAGGAGTTGATCGAACGGTTTTTCTCCGAGGGCCGCCCTGCCGTCGTGGTCTATTACTATCTGGGAGCGCCACAGCGTTCCATCGTCTATCTGAGTCCGTCGATCACTGACTCAATCTCCGCCGCCGAGCAACGGCGCGCGCTGGAAAGCTCGGTGATGCAGGCGTTTCAGAAAATCGAGCCGTCCGAACAGATCGAGAAGTTCCTCGTCCAGATGTCCATCCGCATCTACTGGATGGAACGCATGCTGTCTGGAGAAACGGTCGCCAGCGACACCCTGCCGCTCGTAGAACCGGTTGGTATTTCGAGTCGGAAGACCGCCGTGAAAACGGAGAGATTCCTTTGGGTGGAAGATCTCATCCAGCGGACCGCTGTTCCTGCGGTGGTGGTGTTAGGGATCCTGCTCACTGGCTTCGGTTTGATCCACTGGCTGAGACTCCGCGCCCGTTACCGTTTCCCCGAGTTCAATGTCGAGCCGCGGTTAGGGGGGGCGCACGCTGCCGGGGTGGGGGCGGTGATTTCCTTCGCCAGCGCTTCGGTGCCGCCCGCCTCGCAGCGGGACCAGGTGCCGGACTATCTGCGCCGGGCGTAGGAACGCGGGTTATCGGTCCTCGAGCCGGGTGAATTTTTCCTCGCGCAGCACCTGCACGGGGAGCAGATAGAGAATGGTGGCGAAGTTGGGGAAATAGGCCTTGGCGACGTGTTCGCTGATCGCATCCGCCAGCACGTTGTCCACGATGACTTCGATTTTGATGTTTTCTCCCTCCCACTGGCTGGCACGCAGGCCGTGGATGCCCTCGCCCCGCACGGAGCAAATCGTGTAACCGCGGACGCCGAGTTTTTTCAGATCCGCGATGAGACGTGATTCCAGCTCGTCTTCGGCGATGATGGTCAGAAGGATCAAGTTCGTGGTTTTCATGAATCAGGGAGTGAAGAGGATTTTGGAAAATGCGTGATAGAGCGGGATTCCCAGCACGATGTTGAAGGGGAAGGTGATGGCCAGCGAAGAGGTAAGATAGAGAGCGGGGCTCGCCTGCGGCAAGGCAATCCGCACCGCGGCGGGGGCGGCGATGTAGGAGGCGCTGGCCGCCAGTGTGGCCAGCACCGTGGCACCTCCCACACTCAGTCCGCACCATTTGCCGACCAGCGCGCCGAGCAGTCCATGGAGGACCGGCATGATCAGCGCGAAGGCGACGAGCCGCCAACCCGCCGATTTCAGGTCTTTCAATCTGCGGCCCGTGACCAGTCCGACCTCTAGCAGGAAGAGGGTGAGCACGCCTTTGAACGGCGCGTCAAACAGAGGCGCGACCTGCTCGAAGCCTTTTTTTCCACACAGCAGGCCGATCGCCAGCCCGCCTAGCAGCAGGAGGATGCCTTTGCCGGTGAGCAGGTCGTGCAGCAGTTTCCGCATGTCGCCGGGTTCGGCGTTCGGGTTTTTGGCGCTACGCATGGCAAGGTAGACCGCGACGATGATCGCCGGAGCCTCCATCACCGCCAAAAGCGCCGGCACGTAACCCTCGACCGGGACTTTTTCGATCTCGAGAAACGCCAGCACCGCACTGAAGGTCACTGCGGAAACGGAGCCATAATGCGCGGCGATGGCACCGGCGTTCGTCGCATCGAGCCGCACCATTTTTTTGAGCATGAAAAAGCACCAGATCGGAATCACCGCACTCAGTGAGATCGCGGCGAGCAGTGGGCCGCCGACCACGCCCAGGCTCATGCCATCGAGTTTCATCCCACCCTTCAGTCCGATCGCGAACAGCAGGTAGATGGTCAGCGCGGTGTAAAGTTCATCGGGAAACTTGAGGTCGCTCTTCACCAAGGTCGCGAACAATCCCAGGACGAAGGCGAGAACCATGGGCGAAAGAAGACTGGAGGATAAGGATTGGAGGATGTCCATGAATGAAGTGGTGCGAGGATGGGGTGCGTGGTGTTGCTTGCACGTCCGATGTTTCCAGTGTTAAATCTCCTGAAATCAAATACGTGAACTGCGATTCGTGTATTCCATTACAGTCTAACCCCGTCAACCCCGAAATGAAAAAGAATAATCCCACCCGCTCAGATTCCTCTGGTTGGTCGTTTTTCACCAACCATGCCCACGTCCTCTTGTGCCTTGCCGAGGATCCTGAAATGCGGTTGCGGGATGTCGTGGCTGCAGTCGGGATCACCGAACGGGCGGTCCAGAAGATCATTTCGGAACTCGAGGCGGGCGGTGTTCTCGAACGCGAGCGAATCGGCCGCCGCAATGTTTACCGCATCCACGGTGAACTGCCACTGCGTCATCCGGTGGAGTCGCATTGTACGGTGCAGGGGTTGATCGAGTTCATTCTGGGCGCCAAGCGCTGAAAGATTCGTGCCGTGTGCCATGGGGATATCTCGCTTCGCATTTTGCATGGAGGCGGCAGATTCACGCAGGTATTTGCCCGATACTTCCAAGCGGAGGTTGTCGAAAATTACCTATTAACCCTTTGATTGTGAATGGATTGTTGGGTTGATTTTGGAAAGGGTACGTCATCTGCGATCCATCCGGACCGAGCGATGTGTCAATCTGCTCCCCATCCCCCGACTACCCATTACCATGAAAATCCCCGCCACCACCCTTTTTGCCCTCAGTGGAATCCTTCTTGCCGGAGCGATTTCCAGTTGCGCCAGCCACCAGACTCCTGCCTCGGTGAACACGGGGAATGCGATCACCTCCACCACTGTCGAAAAAGAAGTGATCTACTCTGGAAGTGACACCATCCGGAGGGAAACCTCCGTCGCCTCCGCGGTGCAGGAGTGAGCACTTGAGGCCCTGAGATTCGCAGTCAGTGATCTCGGTGGATTTTTCCGCCGGGGCGGACTTGACCGGTGGTGGACGGATGGCGTTGATTTCGCATGCGGAAAATCGCTCATCACTCGTTCACCTTGGGCCGGCGGGCCATCGGTTATGGACTCTTCGGCGTGATCGTGACGCTGATCGGCGTGGCGGTTTACAGCCTGAAGCACCGCCCGGCGCTGGAGGTCTGGCATACGGCGGATCTTGATGAGGAATTCACCGAAAATTCCAAGGTCGCGGATTTCGCGGGTTATTTGAAGCTGGAGGACCGCCTGTTCGAGCAACTTGAGAAAGAGGTCTACCAGAAAACCGGACCGGCGGACGCCCGCTCGATCAACCGCTATCAGCACGGCAGCATGATGGATCCCACGGCGATGACGCCGGACTGGAACCGCAGTTTTCAGCGAATCCGGGAGAAACCGCAGGTGGGAATCCTGCTGCTGCACGGGCTGTCGGATTCTCCCTACAGTTTGCGGCATCTCGGCGAGAGCCTGCATGCGGCGGGTGCTACGGTGGTGGGCCTGCGCATTCCGGGCCACGGGACAGCTCCCTCCGGTCTGGTGGAGGTGAAGTGGCAGGACATGGCGGCAGCGGTGCGTCTGGCGATGCCGCACGTCCGTTCGTTGGTGGGCGACAAGCCTGTGTTTATCGTGGGTTACTCGAACGGCGGGGCGCTGGCAGTAAACTACGCGCTGGAATGCCTGGAGGATCCCGCGCTGCCGAAGGCGAAGGGCTTGGTGTTGTTTTCTCCAGAAATCGGCGTCTCCCCGGCGGCCGCGGTCGCAGTCTGGCAGGGCCGCATCGGCCATTGGCTGGGCGTGGAACAACTGGCGTGGACGTCCGTTTCCCTGGAGTATGATCCCTATAAATACGGATCCTTCGCCGTGAACGCGGGCGACCTCGCGCACCGCATCACCACCACCATCGACAAGCGGTTAGGGGAACTTGCGGCCGCCGGAAAACTGGGGGATTTCCCACCGGTGATCGCCTTTCAATCCGCGGTGGACGCCACGGTTTCCGCACCGGACCTGGTGTCCAGGCTGTTCGACCGGCTGCCTCGTAACGGTCACGAACTGGTCGTCTTCGACATCAACCGCCTCTCGCAGGTGGAACATCTGCTCAACCGCGACCCCGGCCACGATCTGGCCCGCCTGCTGGCAAACCCGAAGCACACTTTCACCCTCAGCATCGTCACCAACGACACGACGCCTGGCAGCGATCCCTCGCGGGTCGTCATCCGCCGCCGGGAACATGGCAAGAACCTGGAAGCGGTGGATACCGGTCTCAGCTGGCCAGCAGAGACTTACTCGCTGGCCCACATCGCGCTGCCATTTTCCGGCTCAGATCCGTTTTACGGCAACGGGGGGCCGGAGCAAAAAGCCACGCTGGGAAACATCGCCCTGCGCGGTGAAAAAGGTGCCATCCGCGTGTCCGCAGCGGACATGCTGCGGCAACGGTGGAATCCGTTTCTGCCTTGGGTGGAGCAGCGGGTGTTCGGGTTCTGCGGGGTGGCGGGAGAGTGATGCCGGGAACGGAAGAACAGGCATGAATGCCTGTGTCACGGGCGGGCGGGTTGGGCGAATTTCACGGAGCTTGCGCGAGGGATTCGGCTGGGAGAAGTTTCGCCATGACCGATTGGGAAAGCCGTTATCAGACCGGTGACATGCCTTGGGAAAAAGGCCAGGCGTCGCCGCCGTTGTTGGAGTTGCTGCAGAAGCCGGTGGACTGGGGTAAGGGGCCCATCCTGGTGCCGGGCTGCGGTTTCGGGCATGATGTGAGGGCGCTCGGCGGGTTGGGAATCCCCATCGTGGGGGTGGACTTGGCACCGACGGCGGTGGCGCGGGCAAGGGAATTTCCGGGAACGGGGATGGAATCTTACGAACTGGGGGATTTCCTGGATCCCGAGTGGCGGGTCGGGCGGGAGTTTTCGGCGATCTGGGAGCATACGTGTTTTTGCGCGATCCAACCGGCCGACCGGAAGCGGTATGCGGAGGCTGCGGCGGGTTGTCTGGCGGACGGTGGCTTGCTGGCCGGGGTGTTTTTCCTGACGCCGTTCGACCCGCATGAGGAGGCGGTCGGGCCGCCATTCGCGGTGACGGTGGAGGAGTTGGACGCGTGGTTCGCGCCGTGGTTCGAACGGTTGGACGGTTGGGTCCCGCAGGCGGCGTTTCCGGGACGCGAGGGGCGGGAATGGATCGGACTATTTCGCCGGGTGGCGAAGGCATGAGTTGCGCCCGAGACGGGATGCCGGTAGCGTGACGCTAATCAACACGATGAAGTTTCCTTGGATTTTACCGCTACTGGCCTTGGGTTTATCTCCTGTGCAGGGCCGCGAATATGTGAATGACCTGAAGGCTCCGGAGAGCCGCAAGGATCTGGAAACGATTCAAAAGGCGGTGGAAAACGCGCTGCCCAAGGCGCGGGCGGCGACGGTGTGCATCGAGATCAAGGACGGCTCCGGAACGGGCGTGATCGTGTCCGAGGACGGCCTGGTACTGACGGCGGCGCACGTGGCGACCGGGGTGAAGAAAAAAGTCACGGTCATCCTCGAAGACGGCACGCGGTTGAAAGCGGAAACCCTGGGACTACTGGCGGACAAGGACGCGGCGATGATCCGGATTCTGGACAAGGGATCCTATCCGTTTGTGGAAATGGACCGGGCCGACACGACGCGGCTGGGTGACTGGGTGTTCTCGCTGGGGCACTCGGGTGGATTCGACAAGGACCGGGGATCGGTGGTGCGGCTCGGCCGGTTGGTTCGGATCGCGAATTCCACGTTTCAGTCGGACTGCATGCTCATCGGCGGCGATTCCGGCGGACCGTTGTTCGACCTATCCGGTAGATTGATTGGCATCCATTCGCGCGTCGGCCAGCAGTTGCAGGTGAACATGCATGTGCCGATGACGGAGTTCATCGCGAGCTGGGAGGGTCTCAGCAAAGGGGAATTCATCGGTGAGGGGCCGTATGCCGAGAAGCCGGAAAAAGGAAATGGATTTCTCGGTCTCGCCACCGAGGCTAAACCCGGTGGCGGACTGCGGGTGACCAAAGTGGGCAGCAAAAGCCCCGCGGAGGAAGCGGGTATCAAGGCGGGTGACTTGTTGCTCAAGCTGAACGACGTGGCTCTGGAAAACCGCGAACAGATGCAGGATTTGCTCAAGGAAATGTCCGCCGGCGACGAACTGACTCTGGAAACGGAACGCGACGGAAAATCGAAAACCCACACGCTCGAACTCGGTGAACGCTAACTGGATTCTATCAATCGTATCCGCCGGGCTGATGCTTCCGGCGGCGGGCCAGCAAAGTCTGGAATCCGCCTATCGGACCACGGGCACGGCGGTGGTGGCGGCGTTCGAGCCCCAGAGGAAAGTGCTGCAGACCTCCAGCGCGGTGATGTTGGACGGACGCAAGGAAATCGGCTACGGCATCGTGATTTCCCCGGAAGGACACATTCTCACGAAGGCGAGCGAGGTGACCCCGGTGGCGGGCTTGTCGGTGACAGTGAATGAGACGAATTACAAGGAAGTGAAAGTGCTTCTGGTGGATCCGCAGTGGGATGTGGCGCTTTTAAAAGTTGAAGCGAGTGGATTGGCGCCGGTGGTGTGGGCTCCGACGAGCGCGGTGCCGCAGGGCACCTGGGTGGTGGCCAACGGAGCATCGACCCGGACCACTCGACGATTGCTGGCCGGCATCGTGAGCGCGAAAATCCGTGAAATCCCCGCATCCGGCGGTGCCGCCCTCGGAGTAGTTCTGAATGCCAAGGCGAAATCCCTCGAAGTGGAGGAAGTGAACGAAAAAAGCGGGGCGAAGGACGCTGGTTTGCAAAAGGGTGACGTGATTTTGATGATCGAGGGGAAGAAGGTGAAAAAGGTGGAGGAAATCGGCGAAATCCTGAAGGACCGGAAGGCGGGAACCAGCGTGAAGATGACTTACCGTCGCGACGGCAAGGAAATCACGGTGGACGTGCGTTTGGCGGCCCGCGGGGAGCTTTTCACCGACCAGATGAACCGCAACGACCAGATGAGCGGTGATTTTTCCCCCCGGCGCAGTGGATTTCCGCGGGTGATGCAACACGATATTTTGGGCAGCCGCCAGGTGCAGGGCGGGCCTTTGCTGGATCTGGACGGGAAATGTCTCGGGATGAACATCGCCCGTGCGAACCGGGCGGAGAGTTTTGCGATCCCGATCGAGGATTTGAAGGAGATCGCCGCGCGGCTGATGAAGCAGGCGGGGAACTGATCAGCGCGTTCCTGCGCGATGGTTTTTGAAAATCGCGAGGGTGCGTTCGCGCTCGGTTTTGTGGTCGACGCAGGGCAGGGGATAATCCGGGGCGATCGGGCGACCGTCTTTGGGGGCTTCGAGAAAGCGGGCCGGGTGGATTTTGGTGAGTTCGGGGACCCATCGCTTGATGTAGGTGCCGTCCGCATCGAATTTCAACGTCTGCGACCACGGGTTCTGAATTCGGAAATACGGTGCCGCATCCGCGCCGGTGCCGGCGGACCATTGCCAGCCGCCGTTGTTCGAGGCGATTTCTCCGTCCAGGAGGTTTTGCATGAACCAGGATTCACCGACTTTCCAGTCGATGTGCAGGTCTTTGGTGAGAAACATCGCGGTGATCATGCGGACCCGGTTGTGCATGAATCCGGTCGCTTTGAGTTCGCGCATGCCGGCATCGACGATGGGGAAGCCGGTTCGGCTGTCTTTCCAAGCTTCGAAAAGCGCACCGGGTTCGTCCCATGGCAGCCCGCGCCAATCGGCGTTGAATTCCTCGTCGAGCACGTTCGGGAAATGGTGGAGAATGGCAAAATAGAACTCACGCCACGCCAGTTCCTTGATGAAGACGTCGATTCCGGTCTTTTCCGCGAGTGTTGCTGCATCGCGGGCTTTCATCACCTCGGCGAAGACAGTGCGGATGGAAATGAGTCCGTAACGCAGGTCTTGGGAAATCCGTGATGTCCCGTCTTGTGCGGGGAAATCGCGTTTTCCAGCGTAGGCTTGGATTTTTCCAGCGATCGCGGATTTGAGGCGTTCCCGGGCCGCCCGCTCGCCGGGGGCGACCATCCGGGTAGCGGGAACGTCCCAGCCCCAGTGCCCGACTGTAGGAAGAGGGAGCGATTTTATATTCGCCGGTGTCTGGAGCGATTTGGGTTTGGCGAGCGGGGAGGGTTTGGGGAGGCTCAACCAGTTCCGGCTGTAGGGCGTGTAAACGCGGTAGGGCAGTTCGCTTTGAGTCAGCACCTCGTCCGGGCCATGCAATGCAGCGTCCGCATGGGCGTGGCATTCGATCCTGAGTTCGGCGCACATCGCGCGGACGACTTTCTCGATCGATTTTCCAAACGGATCCGGATCCGCATTGAAATGCAGCGCGACCGCGTGGCTTTCCCGGATGATTTTCCGCAGTTCGTCCACGGCTTTGCCTTGGCGGATGATCAACCGGCCACCGAGGGCCTCGAGGTTTTTCGCCAGAGATTCCAGCGAGCCGCATAAAAAGTGCTGGCGATTCGGACCTGTCCAGTGGTGGGTTCCGCGCCAGTCGCTGAGTATATAGAGAGGGACAATAGGGATTCCGGGTTTCGCCGCGCGGCACAGGGCCGTGTTATCCGCAATTCGCAAATCGCGGCGGAACCAATGAATCACGGAGGCTTTCTCGTCAGGCATGGCCCAAAGTGCCTTGCGGGAAAATCCGCGCAACTCCCGAAAGCTCCATGATTCCGGAATTCACATCTCAGAATGCCTCAAGAAGGATCTTTTCGCCCTTCTTGATCGTGGCAGGAGTCAGCTTGCCGTCGACACGCTTGGCGCCTTCGATCAAGGTTTTCAACTCGGCCAACGTTTTTTCAGCAGCAGCCAGGGACTTTTTCCCGCCACCAAACTTCTTGTCAGGGAAGTATTTGGTGAAGGTCGTGCCGGCCCTGCTGATGCAGAGACGCCATCCTTCGAAGGCTGCGCTTTCATACGTGAATCGAGTCAGGTTACGTTTGGATTTCATAGTTTGTTGGTGGATTGCGGCGCTACGATGCATGGGACTGCTAGAAAATCTAGCTAAATTTTCGGAAATAGTGCCGAAATGGTAACTTTTTGGTCAAAATCTAGGAAAAAAATGCTTTGCAAGCTGGCTGACTCGACATTTAGTCACGCCCCCGCGGGCTATCACACTCCGCCGTAGGTCCTCTGGGTCGTGTCCTCACCGATGCTTCCCGCCCGCAAGAGGGTAACCCGGCAACCAGGAAATAACATGTCAGCAGTCAAACTTGCTCGTTTCGAGCTCCCTAACCGCCTCGTTCGCAACGAGGACACCGCCACCGATACCTACGCCCAGTTCAGCGCCGAGCCATTCGAGCGCGGATACGGACACACCATCGGCAACTCGCTCCGCCGCGTGCTTCTCTCCTCGTTAGAGGGCGCGTCCATCACCTCCGTCCGCATCGCGGGCGTGCAGCACGAATTTTCCAGCCTTCCCGGCGTGGTCGAGGATGTCACCGACATCGTCCTCAACCTCAAGAAGGTGAAATTCTCCCACAATGAAAAGGATCCGCGGATCCTCACGATCAAAGTGGAGAAAGAAGGCGTCGTCACCGCTGGCGACATCATCCCGGATCACATCTACGACATCGTCAACAAGGACCAGGTCATCTGCACCCTCGACAAGAAGGTGAAGTTCGACTGCGAATTCGAAGTCCGCGTCGGACGCGGCTTCTCCACCGGCGACGAGAACAAGCGCAAGGACCAACCGATCGGTGTCATCGCCATCGATTCGATCTTTTCGCCTGTTACCCGCGTGAAGTACTCCGTGGAAACCACCCGGGTCGGCCAAATGACCGATTTCGACAAACTGATTCTTGATATCTGGACCGACGGCCGCATCACCCCGCAGGACGCGCTGCTCCAGGCATCCGCGATTCTCCGTCATCACCTCGACGTCTTCGTCAACTACGACGAAAACGCGGTGGACTTCGAAGAAGC
>JBGSTM010000334.1:0-3377 GCA_041736495.1 Akkermansiaceae bacterium | reverse complement strand
TCATGGCCGAGCACGGTACCTTCACAACCAGCGTCCCCGGAGTCTTCGCCGCCGGCGACGTCCGCCGTGGCCAGTCGCTCGTCGTCTGGGCCATCAACGAAGGCCGCGGCGCCGCCAGAGAATGCGACCGCTTTCTCATGGGAGTCACCAATCTGCCGTAAGCCAGTCAGATTCCGCGAATTCGACCATGGTGGGCTGACAGGCAGCTCTCCGAAAGGCCTCCGTGTTCCTGGCGGAAAACGAATGAAGTCATTCCGACTCAAGGATGATGTTCCCGTATGGTGTTGCATCGCCAGTCCGAATCAATCCAATGGCGAGGGGAACGCGCTTCTTGAAGTCCACATGGGGTTCCCGGGTCAACGGAATCTGCCCGAAGGATTTCGCGAAGCGTTCGACGGTTTCCGGCGTGTTGACAGTCACAAACTCATCCGCCTGCCAGATCCGCCCGATCTTGAAAACCGGGGTCAGCAGGTCCAGCACGTCCAGTACCGTCGGAATCCCGTGCGTCAGCGAGATGTCCACCGTCTCGATTTCCGGCCAGTAGGGAAACGCCCAATCCGAAATCACCAGTGTGTTCGTGTGCCGGATGCGGGCGATCAGATCAAGGATATGCGGATTGAGGATGCCGGTTTGTAACATGGTGTTGGTTGGTTGGAAACTTGGTGGGGATGTTCCCCCATCGGGTCGGTTCGTCAATCGACATTCAGCTCGGCCATTGTGGATGCATCGACTGCCGGAAACGCGAGGGTGGGACGTGGTGCACCGACTTGAAAACCCGGGAAAAATGAAACGCATCCTTGAATCCAAGGGCAACGGCCACCGATTTCACCGAAGCGTCGCTCTCCAGCAGGATGCGCGAGGCGTGCTCCATCCGCAGGCGGGTTAGAAATTGATAGGGACTCTCGTCGCAGAACCGGGCGAACAGGCGGCAGAGGTAGGGCGCATCCACTTCACAGGCTTTGCCGATGGCCTCCAGCGAAGTGACGGAGAGATAGTTCCGCTCGATGTATTCCCGGCCACGCGAATAAGTCAGGTAGGCCTGGGTATCGGTGCTCACCGGGTCCGCCGCATCGTCGCTGCACAGGAGCAGCAGCTGGCGGGTAATGCTCGCACAAAGCGGGCGGGCAAGCCGCGACTTGCGGATCCCCCGGTCGATCAGCGTGTCGAACGCCCGCCGGATCGGTTCCCCTTTCAGACAGCGCGAGACGGTTCCGGGCCGGATCTCGTAGCGCTCAAGAAACTCCGGCACCTCCGTGCCGGTAAATCCCACGAAATATTTTGCCAACGGATTATCCGGCGAAGTTTCGATCGTGTGCGGCAGTGAAGGCCCGTAAACGTAGAAACTTCCCGGCACCAGTTCCTCTGTGGTGTCCCCCAGACTCAAAGTCCCCGAGCCATGGCTCACAAACTCCAGCGAATACCAGGGAAAGTCCCGGCGGTCGATCCGATAGTCCGCCGAGCAACGCTCGAACCCGCCGAAGACCACCGCAAAATTCTCGTCCTCCACCGGATCCAAAAAGAACAATCGCGACGACTCGACTTCTTGAGAGATGAACGAAGTGGCGGGCTGCACGATCTGCATGGCGAAGATTCATCCGGATTCCCGTGCACAAATCAAGACAATAATCTGCATACCCTCTGGAAATCGGCATGAACCATCCCGCTCTATCAAAAAAAACCGAACCCATAATCCGGTCCAAGAAGAAATCGATATTTGACTGAAGATTAAACCTGACAAACGCATTTTCACTGTGAAGATTCGCCTGTTCGACCCACGAATCCAACCATCTCATGAAAACCTCATCCTATCCAAAAATCGGCATTCGCCCCGCAATCGACGGCCGCCTCGGCGGCGTCCGCGAGTCGCTCGAAGAACGCACCATGCAACAGGCCCACGCGGTCGCAGCGCTGATCGCCGCGGAGCTTCGTTATCCCGATGGAACACCCGTCGAGTGCGTCATCGCCGACACCTGCATCGGCGGGGTGAAGGAAGCCGCCGATTGTGCGGACAAGTTCAAGGCGTCTAACGTCGGCGTCTCGCTGACGGTCACTCCGTGCTGGTGTTATGGCTCGGAGACGATGGACATGGACCCGCATCTGCCGAAGGCCGTCTGGGGCTTCAACGGCACAGAGCGCCCCGGCGCGGTCTATCTGGCAGCCGTGCTCGCCGGTCACACGCAGAAGGGACTTCCGGCCTTCGGAATTTATGGCAAGGACGTGCAATCCGCCACCGATACCGAAATCCCGGCCGACGTGCGCGGCAAGCTCCTTTCCTTCGTCCAGTGCGGCCTCGCCGTCGCCCTGATGCGCGGCAAGAGCTACCTCTCGATGGGCGGCACCTCGATGGGCATCGCCGGCTCGGTGGTCGATTCGAAACTCTGGGAGAAATGGTTTGGCATGCGCGTGGAGGCCATTGACCTGACGGAATTCGTCGGCCGCATGATGAAGGGTCAGTACGATCAAGCCGAATACGAAAAGGCGCTCACCTGGGTCAAAGCGAACTGCCCGGAAGGAAAAGACTACAATTCCCCGTCGACCACACGCTCCCGCGAGCAGATCGACAAGGAATGGGAGGACAGCGTGAAAATGACGCTCATCGCCCGCGACCTGATGATCGGAAATCCAGTGCTCAAGGAAATGGGTCTTGGCGAGCAGGCACACGGCCACAACGCGATCGCCGCCGGCTTCCAAGGCCAGCGCCAGTGGACCGACCATTTCCCGAACGGCGACTTCCTCGAAGCCGTCCTCAACTCCTCCTTCGACTGGAACGGCAAGCGCGCCCCCTACATCGTCGCCACCGAAAACGACGCGCTCAACGGCGCGGGCATGCTCTTCGGCAATTTACTCACGAACACCGCGCAGATCTTCGCCGACCTTCGCACTTACTGGAGCCTTGAGGCCATCGAAACCGCGAGCGGTAAGAAATTCAGCCATCCTCTGGTCGGCGACGGCATCCTTCATCTGATCAATTCCGGTCCGGCCGCGCTGGACGGCACTGGCGAACAAAGCACCGCCGACGGCACGCCGACGATGAAACCGTTCTGGGAGATCTCGGATGCGGAAGTGAAAAAATGCCTCAAGGCCACCACCTGGCATCCATCCATCACCGAGTATTTCCCCGGCGGCGGTCTCAGCACCCGCTTCCGCACCAAGGGCGGCATGCCGGCCACGATGATCCGGCTAAACCTTGTCGATGGTCTTGGACCCGCACTGCAAGTTGCAGAAGGTTACACCGTGGACCTTCCGGACGAAGTGCACGACACGCTCGACCAACGCACCAACCCGACCTGGCCGACCACGTGGTTCGCGCCGATCCTCACCGGCAAGGGCGCGTTCACCAGCGCTTACGAAGTGATGAACCACTGGGGCGCCAACCA
>JBGSTM010000333.1:0-33265 GCA_041736495.1 Akkermansiaceae bacterium | reverse complement strand
TCATGTCGGTGGTGATGGCGAGGCCGGGGCGGGCGGCTTTCATCTTCTCGCAGATCTCGATGAATTTTTCGTTTTTATACGGCCGGCGCATTTCGCGGAGGATGCGGTCGGAGCCGCTTTGCATCGGGAAATGGATGTGCGAGCAGAGTTTCGGCAGATAGGTGAAGGCGGCGACGAGGTCGTCCCGGTAACCGATGGGATGCGGCGAGGTGAAACGGATGCGCTCGATGCCATCGACTTCGTGCACGGCTTCGAGGAGCTGGACGAAAGGGGACTTGCCGTCGATTTTGGGAAACTCGGTGCGGCCGTAGAGATTGACGATCTGGCCGAGCAGGGTGATTTCCTTCACGCCGTGGGCGGCGAGGTGGCGGACTTCGCCGACGATTTCGGAGATCGGCCGGCCGCGTTCCTTGCCGCGGGTGTCGGGGACGATGCAGAACGAGCAGCGCATGTTGCAGCCCTGCATGATGGAGACGAAGGCGCTGGCTTCGTGCGCCTTGGAGATGTGGTCACGGATGGTGTTTTGCGAGCCTTCCTCCTCGGCGGTGTCGCAGACGGTGGTGCCGCGGAGGGAAAATTGCGGGTCGTCCATGCGGGCTTCGAGCCGGCGTTGGAGGATGGTGTCCACGTATTCGAAGACCTTGTGGTATTTCTGGGTGCCGACGACCACGTCGAGGCTCGGCACGGATTTGAAAAGCTCTTCGCCGCGCGACTGGGCCATGCAGCCCATGAACCCGTATACGACGTGTTTCCTGTCGCGCCCGCGGTGCATCATGGTCCCCATTTTCCCAAGCGCCTTCTGCTCCGCCTGGTCACGGACGGAGCAGGTGTTGATGAGCACGGCGTCCGCCTCGTTTTCATCCGCCGTCACCGTGTAGCCGCCCTCGCTGAACATGCGGACGACCTGCTCGGAGTCGCGCTCGTTCATCTGACAGCCGTAGGTTTTGACGTAAACTTTGGGCACTGGAAGAAGTTGATGGTGGATAGTTGATAGTTGATGGAAAGAAAGAGAGGTGTGATTGGCGTCTTCGTCTGCCCATCAACTATCAACACTCAACCATCAACTTTCTTCAAGCGAGCGTGAGACGCTCGTCGGACTCGAGTTTCGCGGTGAGCTCGGGCCAGCCGTCGGGCTTCTGCATGTTGAAGCAAATGAGGTAAACGGTGAGCAGGCGGGGCTCGAAGATGTCGATGAGGCGGTCGACGGTGGTGTTGAGGCGCTCGGGATCGAGCTTCTTGGGCAGGTCACCGACGACGGAACCCTTGCCATCGTGGGGGATGCCCATGCCGTCGCAAAACATGGCGAGCAGCGACTGCTGGCCGGCAATCTGGTAGGCTTGCAGGAGATGCTCGCCGATGGTGTCGCAGGGCTTGAGCTTCAGGCTTTTGTGAATCCAGGCGTATTGCTCGGCCATGGATTTTTTCTCGATGAAGACGGGGCGGAGCTTGCGGTTGGTGGCAAGGGTGGCGACGGCGGACCGATAGACGTTCTTGTCGTTGGCGCGGAACCAATCGAGGATTTGAGAAACGAAGGCGGGATCGACGGCAGTGTAGAGTTCGTGGGCTTTCACGGTGAGGAAATTTTGAGTGACCGGGAGTCAATGCGTTCATCCGGCCCGTGGCAAGGGCGGAGAATCGAAAAGGTGGGACATCGGCCGAGAGCCGTGTCGCAGGAAATTCAGGCGAAAATCTCCCTGAACAAGGCAGCGAGTCCCGGCTTGTCCAACTCGTGATTGGCGATAGCGATCATGGCGGCGTAGAGCTGCCTTTCAGTTTCGGGTGTGCCGTGAGCGGGGACTCCATTGATTTTCAAAAACAGCAGGGCTGATCCAATGCCCGTGCGCTTGTTTCCGTCGAAAAAGCACTGAGATTCAGCTAGGTGGAAGGCGTAGGCCGCGGCGACATCAAACTCGTCGCCATTGGCGTAGAGGAAGGTATTCACGGCAGAGGCCAGTGCGGAGTCGAGCAATCCGGGCTCGCGCAAACCTGTCGCACCGCCGTAGCGTTTCAACGATTCCTCATGCAGGTCGAGGACATCGGCCAATTCCAGAAATTCAAACATGCCAGCCGATTATTTGGCGAGTTCGCTGAGCAGGGAATCGTACTCCGCGAAGATTTCGCGCTTGGCTTTCAAGACCTTGGCCTTGCGGTCCAGTTCCGGCCCTGCGATCTGGAATGGAGCACACATTTCATCCACCGACTGCTTCAGATCGAGCAATTCGGTTGGAGTCAGCGTCTTCAATGACTCTTTGATTTCCTGTGCACTCACTCGGGAAACTTAGCAAACGCCGTTGCTCCATCAAGGTTCATTTTGGCAGACCGAGCCAGCAGGCAATTTCAGAGAAACGGAAGAATCCCGGAAACGACGAACACCCCTGCCGAAACGACGAGGCCCGCGCAGAAGATGAGCAGCCGGCCTTTTCCCAAGGGTGCGCCATTTCTGAGAAGCCCACGTAGATAGAGCTCGGCGAGCGGGCCGAGCAGGAAGGCAATGTTGGCTCCGATGGCTGTGATGATTCCACCGGCGATCGCCGCGGGGATGGGCAGGTGCTGGCGGGTGATCCAGAGGATGAGCACGCAGGTGCCCGGCAGGAGAAGGATGCCGTTGTAAATGAGTCGGAGTTTTTCCCAGCCGAAGACAAGTTCGCCCAGGGTGGCGCGATCCCCGGTAGGAGGCGGCGCGGCTGGCGGGGCGTAGGGATTCGGGGAGGTCATGGATTTCAGCGCAGGCCAAGGACCTTGGGCGGACTGGCGTTTCCGAAGCGGTCGAGCGCGGTGACGGCGATGGCCTCGGCACGCGGGATGGAGATGCTCGGCGCGCTGGCGGGCACGATTTTCACTGTCCGCCAAGTGCCGCCGATTTTGGCCTGCACGGCGAGTTTCGCGGTATTTCCGGCGGGGGTGCAGCGGATGGTGGTGGTCTCACCTTGGGCGGAGGCGCTGACGCCGGGCGCGGCAGGGGCCTTGGTGCTGAGCCATGGCATGGGCGGAATTGCGGCGGGCTGGGTGTAGGTGCCTGCGAGTTTGGTGGCGATGCCGCCTTGGTTGCGGACGAGACTTTTGGCGCTCCAGTGAATGTGGCCGTTCCAGTTGTTGCCGATTTTGCGGGATAGGTCGATCTGGCTGGTGATCTCACTTGCGCCGCGGCCGTCGGCCCCGCCGATCCGTTCGGTGGCGATACCGGGCCAGACCGGGCGGGATCCTTGCTGGCGCCACCAGGTGAGCAGCAGGGGAAAACTTTGTTTCTGCGGGGAAATCCGCCAGTAGAGCTGCGGCGCGAGGTAGTCGACCCAGCCGTTTTTCAACCACTTTCGCGAGTCGCCGGCGAGTTGCTCGTAACTGTCGATGCCGGCTTCGATGCCGGCAGGGACGCCGGGCCGCCAGATGCCGAACGGGCTGATGCCGACGCGGACCCAGGATTTCTGGCGTTTCACGGCGGAGTAGAGGTTGCTGACGAAGTCGTCCACATAGGCGCGGCGCTGCGCGGGGCTTTTTCCATCGGGGAAACGCAGGTTTCCGGAAGGGTAGGGGTAGAAATAGTCGTCGAGGTGGACGCCATCGACATCGTAGCGCCTGACGACGTCGAGGATGACTTTGAGTGCGCGGGAGCGGGTGTCGGGGTGGGCGGGATCGCACCAGGTCATGTTGCCGAATTTCCGGGTGGTCCCGGGGGCGGTGCGGGTGACGTGGTTGCTTGCGACTTGTTGGGAATTGTTGGAGAGGGCGCGGAACGGGTTGAACCAGGCGTGCACTTCGATCCCACGGGCGTGGGCTTGTTGAATGCAGTAGGCAAGCGGATCATAGCCGGGCGAGCGACCCATGGTACCGGTGAGCCAGGTGCTCCAAGGTTCCATGGACGAGGCATAGACCGCGTCGCACTGGGGGCGGACTTGGAAAATCACCGCGTTGATTTTCAGGGCGGCGAGTTTGTCGAGCATGGAGCGCATTTCCGCCTGCTGGGCACCGGCGCTCAGGCCGGGCGAGCTGGGCCAGTCGATGTTATAAATGCAGGCGATCCAGGCGCCTCGGAATTCCCGGGCGAGTGCGGGCGGCTTGTCTGCCACAGGAGCATAGGGCTGCGCGTGCGCCAGGGCGGTGAGCAGGCAGGCAAGGAGTGGGAAAAACAGGCGGTTCATGCCCGGGAACATGCCCTCACCCGTGGATTGCGGCAAGCTTTGTCACCACCTCCTGCCCGTCGGCAGCGAAGCCATGGCGCTCGGAAACCACGTATCCCGGACGGCGTTTTACCTCGGTGAAAATCCGTGCCACGTATTCACCCAGGATCCCGATGGACAACAGCTGGATGCCGCCGAGAAACGTGATCGCAACCACGAGCGTTGCCCAGCCGGGGACGTCCACCCCGTAAATCAAGGTCCTGATCATGATGAAAACCGCGTAAAGCATCGCGAGGCCGGAAATCACCGAGCCCACGCCGACCCAGATCCGCAAGGGGAACGAGGAGAACGACGTGAGCCCGGTCATCGCGAGATCGAACAGGCTGGCGAGGCGGAATTTCGAAGTGCCGCTCCGCCGTTCCGCGTAGTCGAAGGGCACGGAAATCTGGCTGAAGCCCACCCAGTTGTAGAGCCCCTTCATGAATTTCCCCCGCTCGGGAAGTTGCCGCAGCGCGAGCACCACACGCCGGTCCATCAGGCGGAAATCCCCCGCGTCCGGAGGGATGTCGATATTCGCGCCGCGACTCAGGATTTTATAGAATGTGCGGCTCAGCCAGCGGCGGACGGGGGGATCTGTCAGCCGGTCGTTGCGCAGGCCGTAAACCATTTCGTAGCCGTGCTGCCACTGGCGGACGAATTCGCCGATCAGGGAAATTGGCTGCTGGAAATCCGCGTCGATGATGACAACCACCTCCCCCCCGGCCTCGTCCAGGCCGGCGGAGATCGCCGCCTCCTTGCCGAAATTCCGGGATAGGCCTAGCAGTTTGACGGGCAGGCCGCCGGACGCCGCGATGACTTCGAGACCGGTGCTGTCGCTGCTGCCGTCGTTCACCACGATGACGTCATAGTGGTCGGTGAGTCCGGCGAGGTAGGTGCAAAGCTCGCCGATGAAGAGGGAAATGCCATCCGCTTCATTGAAGGCCGGGACCACGCAGGTGATCCATGGTTTCGAGGATTTGGGGCGGGGAAGCAGGAGGTGAACTTCTGGCGCGTCAGACTTGGTTCTCATGATTCAGCTTTTGTTAGGATGGGGTTTTTCCGGGATGACTCTGGTTAGGGGTGGCGGGTCAGCGCTCTCGCGGTAGAGATTCACCCGCTTGTTCTTCCAGTGCGTGACTTGGTAGAGTCGCAGTCGGACATGCGGCGGAATCCGATCAAAATAGCGCGGCGTCGTCGCGACGAACAGCCGCCCGGGAGCATCGAGGTTTTCCGCTAACACTTGGGCGGACAAGGTGTTCTCCAATTTCCCCTCGGAGTAAAACTCGGCGGAGTAGCGGCGGCCGCCAAAATACATTAGCAGGTCCTCGCTCTTGCGTTCCTTGCGGAAAACTTCCATCAGCTCCTTTTCCGAGGTTTTCGGGGAAAGGTCAGGCGCGATCAGCGTGCCGAAAGCCACCACCGCTGCCGCTCCAACTCCCAGTCCGACGAGCGCCGGGTGAAGCGGATGGAAGCGTCTCCATGAGAAGATCCCGTTTTTACCCGGATTGATCAATCCCGCAAGCAGGATGGCCAGCGCGGGCAGGGCGGGAAGCGGATAGGTTGCGATGATATTGCGCGATGGAGTGAAAAACACGACCGGCCAAAGCGCCCACAGCATCCAATACAAACCGTATCCCTCGCAGGACATCATCCATTTCTTTAAATTCCGCCACCTACGGAATGGCAGGGCGAGGAGGCCCAGACACCAGGGGAAGGTCACCAGAATCAGATAGAGCCAGATTGTGCCGGGGATTTTCGAGTGGGCGTTACCGTAGAGGTCGCCTTTCCAGCCACGCACCGTGAAGCGCTTCCAGTGCTCGCCCACGATGAAATAGTCGAGGAAACCCGGCGTCTTGTTTTCCGCCGCAAGATACCATGGTAGCGCGAGCGCCAGCATCAGAAGGGTGCCGGTGATCCATGGGAGCGATTTCAGGGCCGGCCGCCATTGGGATGTTAGCAGGATCCAACCTGCCACTGGTGGCAGGGCGATGACCAGTGCGAGCGGCCCCTTGGCCAACAGGCCGATGGCGAGCCCGACGAAAAACGCATATCCCCAACGCCGCGAATTTTCCATCACCGCGATCCGGAACGCAACCATCGCCAGCGTCGTGCCAAAGGCCAGTGCGAGATCCGTCATGACAGCCGCCGAGCAGTAGAAAAAAAGCGGCATGCCCATCAGCAGGGTGGCGGCGATGAGGCCGGTAGTGGCGTCTGTCTCGCGACGCACGGCGCGGGCGACCAGCCACAGGATGCCCATGGCTGCTAGAAAAGTCACGATGCGCGAGCCGAATTCATTCACGCCGAAGACCTTCATGCCCAAAGCGGACATCCACATCGATAGCGGCGGCTTGGCCCAGAACGGGATGCCGTAGTCAAACTGCGGAGTGATCCAGTCTCCCGTCTCCACCATCTTGCGGGAGATCTCCGCGTAGCGTGCTTCCGAGGTATCGGTGTGCGGGAAGAAGACCATCATCAACACCCTGCAGGCGATGAGAACGGAAAGCAGAACCGCCACGGTCCGGCAGGTCCTGGAAGTGTGGGAGAGAAAAAGCGGCGTCATCTGCCGGATGGTGTAGCACCTGGAAGATGAGAACTTGGTGAGAGCGGGCGTTTTTCAGGATTTTTCCACCGATCCTGGCATGTGGAGCACGAACTCGATCCATTCCGGATCCGGCCTCCGCGCTAGAAGCGTCGCGCCCATGGTGGTGGACGCTTCGAGGCTGAGAGTCAGCCCGATTCCGAGATGAGCTCCCGCGTCGGAGCGGGACGACTCCTTGCGGAACAGGGGTTCGAACAAGCGCTCGAGATTCTCCGGTAGGTCAACGGCCTGGTTGGCGATTCGGATTCCCCCTTTCCCGTCGACCATGCCGCTGTGGATGCGGATTTCGCCGCCCGTAGCAGCGTAGGAAAGCGCGTTGTCGAGCAGGTTGTTGTAAATGATTCGGAGCAGCGTCGCGTCGCCCGTCGCGGACATGGGTCGCGCAGATGAGTCACGTGACACCTTCAGTCCGCGCTGTTCGAAAAGCGGTAGGAACGGCTCCAGACATTCCACTAGAATTGCCACGGGATCGACTTGCTCCATGCGCGATGGGGCACCCTCCCGGCCGATCCGGGAGAGTGCGGATAGACATTTCACAAGGTTTCCCAGCTCGATGGCTGTCTTCTGGCAGGTCTTCAGGTGTTCGGCGTAAGCGGCGGCGTCGCGGGATTGGGAAAGTGCTAGATCTGCGGTCGCGAGAAGCCCGGCGATCGGGGTGCGCAGCTCGTGGGCGGCGTGGCGGATGAAGTCTCGTTCGCGCTGCCGGATCGTCGCCACGCGGGCCAGCAACGAGTCGAAATTCTCCGCCAGGCCGGTCAGTTCGGTGGGCAACGCTTCGGGCAGCTCAAGCGCGAAATCCAGTTGCGGACCGGCGCGGTCCCTCATTTGAGCGGTTAGCTCGTCGATAGGGCGCAAGGTCACGCGGATCACGCGGTCGATGAGCAGGAAACCAAGGCCAAGCGTGAGCAGCGTGCCCACTCCGAGAACCCAGCGGGTGCGGTTCAGCACGCGGTAGATGGATTTCTTGTCCCGCGCCACGACCAGGATGTGTGGCATGCTTTTCGGGTCGATCACGTTTCCGCTGGCTTGCATGCGTGCGGATTCCTCCGGAATGACGAATGGATAGATCCTCAGCCCGATGGCGCGCAACTTGCCGCGACTGCCGGGAAGTTGAACGTCCCTGATCAAAGAGTCGCCCGTGCCATCGTGGAATTTCGGCAGGTCCCGTCCTGCCAATCGGGCAGAGCGGGTGGTCTCACCAGTCGCCTCGTTCCAAAACTGAAAGAGTCCGTCGTCATTCAAAAGCTGGTTGGTACCGAGTCCTTCCTGCCATTCGAAACTGATCAGCCCGTCCTTCAATTCCACCTGGTTGGAAAGCAGTGCGGCCGTCTGCGTGATGGACCGGTCGAGTTCGCGGATCAGACCGTGGCGGACAATGAGATAAGTGCCGGTTGATAGCAGGCAGAGCAAAATACCCACGCCGATGCCGCAGCGCAGCAGCAGGGTCCGCCGGATGGAGGGGGCGCTCATTCAGCTGAATCCTCCAGAATATAACCCAGCCCGCGGCGGGTGTGGATGAGGTTGGGCCGCTCTCCCATGTTCAGTTTTTTCCTCAGGTAGCCGATGTAGACGTCCACGGCGTTGCTGTTGCCGCCGGTGCTGTCTTCGAACACGTGATCCCAGATGGATGTCCGGGAAACGACCTCGCCGGAGCGGTAGAAAAGGTATTCCAACAGGCGGTATTCGAGCGCGGTGAGATCCACCGGGTGGGCGTTCCTGCGCACGGTGCGCCGCATCGGGTCGAGTTCCAGATCGGCCACTTGCATGACCGGGGTTTTCTTCGCGTAGCTCCGCCGCAACAGCGAACGGACGCGGGCCAGCAGCTCGGCCAGCGGAAACGGCTTCACCAAATAATCATCCGCTCCGGCATCCAGCGCTTCCAAGCGGTCCTCCAATCCATCCCGCGCGCTGATGACGATGATGTGAATGGGGTTTCGTTTCGCCCGCAGTCGGCGGAGGATTTCCATGCCGTCGATGTTCGGGAGCATGAGGTCCAGCAGGATCAAGTCGTGGCCGGAATCCTCCGCCGCCCACAGCCCTTCGTCTCCGGTCGATGCGGTGTCCACCAGGTATCCGGCTTCCGTGAGATACTGACCGATGGCATCGCGCAGGGGCGCATGGTCCTCGATGAGCAGCAGTCGCATGGCGGAGGATTCACCCGCCCGCTGAGAACTGGGAAGCGAAAACGCAAATCCGTCGCTCACTTGGAACGCCAGCGCTGGGTCAGGTCGCCATAGGCATCGATCCGCCGGTCGCGGAAGAACGGCCAGATGCGGCGGAAATTCTCGACCGCTTGGAAATCGAGGTCGTGATAGAGGATTTCTTCGTGCCCGGTGGATGCCTTGGCGACGAGTTCGCCATAAGTATTTGCGACGAACGAGCGCCCCCAGAACTCGGTGCCGTCGTGGGTGCCGGTGCGGTTGATCGCTGCGAGGTAGCAGCCGTTAGCCACGGCGTGGCCGCGCTGGACGGTCTCCCAGGCGCAGTGCTGGGCGTCACCGAGGGTTGGCTTTTCCTCGGGCAGCCAGCCGATGGCGGTCGGGTAAACGAGGACTTGCGCGCCACCGAGCGCCATCAGGCGGGCGGCTTCCGGATACCACTGGTCCCAACAGATGAGCACGCCGATTTTCCCAAACTTCGTGTCCCACACCGGCCAACCGCTGTCGCCGGGGGTGAAGTAGAATTTCTCCTCGAAGCCCGGATCCTGCGGGATGTGGGACTTTCGATAAAGGCCCATCAGCGCGCCATCTGCGTCGTGGATGGCGGCGGTGTTGTGATAGAGTCCGGGGCCGCGGTGTTCGAAAAGGGAGGAAATGAGGACGATGCCGAGCTCGCCGGCGAGCTTGCCGAGGCGATCGGTGACCGGGCCGGGCAGGGGATCGGCGAGGTCGAAAAGGGCCGGATCTTCGACGGTGCAGAAATACGGAGTGAGGAAAAGTTCCTGGGTGACGACGATGTTCGCGCCGCCTGCCGCGGCTTCGCGGATCAGTTTTTCATGGTGATCGAAGGCTTCGGCTTTGGTGGCGAAGGTGCCGGATTGGAGCAGGGCGAGACGTGGCATGGCGGGAATCTGGAGATACCGTAGCGGGAATCAAGCTTGGGGTGCTACTTCTGGTAGATCCGCACGTAGTCGACTTCGAAACGCTGGGGAAAGCGGGTTTTCGAAGGATCGCCGCCGGCGGCCCCGATGGCGAGGTTGAGGCGGAAATTCTGCGGACTGAGAAAAGGATTGATCGGCGGCCCGTCCTGATTGGCCGTCGTCTTCATTGTGAGGGTGTTAAGAAGTCGGCCGTCTAGGTAAATGGAGATTTTTTGCTGATCCCACTCAGTGACCCAGAGGTGGAACCGGTCGTCCCAGGCGTCCTTACCGAATTTTTCAATGGGATGGTGTGAGCTTGCCCAAAAATCTTTGCCCCACTTCCCGGCCCAGACGAAATTGGCGAGGATTTTTCCTTGGTAGAACTCCATGATGTCGATCTCACCGGCATGTGGCCAGCGCCCGAGACCGGTCGTCCAGATGGCAGGCCACAAGCCCGGGAGCGCCTTGAAACGGGCGCGGACTTCCGATCGCCCGAAGTGCCATTCATTGCCGGGGATGGTGATGAGCGAACCGGAAGAGTATTCAGCAGCGGGGCGGTTTTTCCGCCAATTCGGGGAGCCTTGAACGTAGCCGGGATTTTCCACCCGCTCTTTTCTCGCTACGATGACGAGCACCCCGCCTTGGCACCGGGAATTGTCCGCTTGATACCACTGGAGTTCCTCGTTTCGCTCGAATCCGGTTTCGGATTTCCACTTGGAGGGATCCGGTGGACCGTCATTATCGAATTCATCAGACCAAACTAGTTTGTAGCCGGGGTCGCGCGGGGGAAGGATCCTTTCTGCGGCATGTGCAGTGAAAATTACGACCGTGAAAATGATCAAAAGGCGGTAGAGCTGCATGGAAGTAACTGAACTGTGCGGAAGAACGGTCGGCGGTGGGCGGATTCTTTCGCGGTTGCCGTGGAGAATCCGAGGTTTAACGAATTTATTCAAAACTTGGCTTGATTCCCCCGGTCCCGCGGATCAAAACCGCCGCCCTTCATGTCGGATCCATCAAGAACCCTCAAAATCGCGATTCCTAAAGGCAGTCTTCAGGAGCCTACGGTGGAGCTTCTGGGCAAGGCCGGCTACGAGATTTACGTTTCTTCCCGGGGACTGCGTCCAACTTCGAACGACCCGGAACTCGATCTCTATCTGATCCGGGCACAGGAGATCGGGCGCTATCTCGGACAGGGATTCATTGACTGCGGCATCACTGGCTATGACTGGGCGTACGAAAACGGGGTCGATTTGATTGATCTCGCCGAGTTGCCCTATTCCCGGGCCACTACCCGTCCGACCCGCTGGGTGTTGGTCGTGCCGGAAGATTCGCCGATCCGCAAACCGGAAGATCTGGAAGGAAAGCGCATCGCCACCGAAGGCGTAGGGATCACCCGCCGCTATTTGGAAGAGCGCGGAATCAACGCCGAAGTGGAGTTTTCCTGGGGTGCCACCGAAGTGAAGGTGCCGGATTTGGTGGATGCCATTGTGGATGTGACCGAGACTGGTTCGTCGATCAAGGCGAACCACCTCCGCATCGTCGACACGCTGCTGACGTCGTTTCCCCATTTCTACGCAAGTCCCACCGCCGCAGCGGATCCTTGGAAAATGGAGAAAATGGAGCGCATCGCCCTGCTTCTCAAAGCCGCTCTCTGCGCCCGTGGGAAAGTCGGGCTGAAAATGAATTTTCCAACCTCCCGCCTGCCCGAACTTCTTGAAAAACTCCCCTCGCTGCGACGTCCGACGATTTCCCAACTTTCCGAAGAAGGTTGGGTCGCCGTTGAGACAGTGATTGACGAAATCGTCGTAAGGGACATCATCCCCGAACTGAAGCGTCTGGGGGCAGAGGGGATTATCGAATATCCGCTCAACAAAATCGTCCCCTAATCTTTCATCGTAACCTAACCCCGAACCGCCATGGGCTCCATCAAGAAACGCCGTAAGACGAAGATCAATAAGCACAAGCGCAAGAAGCGCATGAAGCAGAACCGCCATAAGAAGCGTCTCCGCTACAAGTCCTAGTCGCTGGGATTGATCCGGAATTACAATCGCCAGAGGCTCGCTTGCGGGTCTCTGGCTTTTTTTGTAACTTGATCTGAAGAACAGCCGCATGAGCTTGCAAGTGGTGGTCAACTTCCGGGTGATCGACGAGTCCGAAGACTGGATCGTGGTGGACAAACCCGCGCCGTTGATCGTCCATCCGGCGAACAACATGCCCGAACCGACGCTCTTGGGCGGACTGGAACAGCTGCTGGCGTATGAAATTCAAAACGGTGCCAGCCTTGGAATTGTGACCCGCTTGGACCGGGAAACGAGCGGTGTGGTGTTGATTTCCAAGAACAAGGAGTCAGCCCGCAAACTCGGATGGATCTTTGAGCGGCGGCAGGCGGAAAAGCAATATTTGGCAATCGTCCATGGCTGGCCTGAAATGAACGCTTGGGAATGCGCGCAACCCATCATCCGTGGCGGGCTGCTCGGCCCGTCGGAGATCTGGGTCAGACAGATCGTCAGCGCGCAGGGCCGCGATTGCCTGACCCGATTTCAGGTCGAGGAACGGTTTGAGAGGGCGGGAGGCCGATTTGCCAGGATTCGCTGTTTGCCCGAAACCGGGCGGATGCACCAGATCCGCGTGCATTTGGCGGACTCAGGATTTCCGATTGTGGGCGATAAGATCTATTCGGGCGATGGTTCCGAGTATTTGGAATGGATGGACACCGGCTGGACACCGGAACTGAAGCGGCGCCTGATTCTGCCCCGACACGCACTCCATGCCGCCAGTCTCGGGATCGTCTGGAACGGGAATCCAATCTGTTGGGAAGCGGAAATGGCCCGCGACATGGTGGAATTTTCCGGAGGCGGGGAAATTGTCCCGACTCCGGACGTTGTCATTTGGAACCGACATGATTAGCCTCCGGCATGGCTTCACTCGATCAATTGGTCGCACATCTGGATGGCGAATTAAAAACGGCATCAATTTCGGACTACCCGGGTGCGATGAACGGCCTGCAGCTCGCCAATAGCGGGCAGGTGACAAGGATCGTAGCGGCGGTGGATGCATCTCTCCCGATTATTCAAGCCGCTGCCGCTGGTGGTCCCGGTCTTCTGGTGGTTCACCACGGAATGTTTTGGCAGGGAGTCCAGCCGGTCACCGGCGCATATTACAAAAAACTCAAAATCGCCATGGAGGCGGATCTTGCCATTTACTCGTCCCACCTACCGTTGGACGTTCATCCTATTCTCGGGAATAATATTCTGCTCGCGAAGGCTATTGGAATGTCGGATCCCAAGCCATTTCTTGATCGTAAAGGCCTGATGTTGGGGATTCGAGGAAATTGGCAGGGATCTCGCGCCGAACTCAATTGCAAGCTGCACCAAATTCTTTGCGGCTCTGTCCACCTCTGTCCGGGAGGTCCTGAAAGGGTCTGTGAAATAGGACTCATCACGGGAGGAGCTGGAAGCGAAGTGGCACAAATCGCATCCGCAGGTCTTGATTGCTTCGTGACGGGTGAAGGACCTCACTGGAGCTATCCTCTTGCAGAAGAACTCGGGGTGAATCTCTTCTACGGCGGACATTATGCCACAGAAACCTTTGGGGTGAAGGCAGTCAGCGCTGCAATGGCTGCAATCTTTGACCTCCCCTCGTCATTTTTGGATCATCCCAGTGGACTGTAAACGAGTGGGTTGTGAAGCTGCTTCGTAAGGAACCGCTCCAGCTTTGTAGGGAGCGCTGCGGTGAAAACGTGAAAAAATAGCTAGGGTGTTCCAGAAAATAGTCTCTCGCTTTAAACTTTGCCGACTTTCCGATTCGAAAAATATTCGGAAATTGCTCATTATGAGTCATTTGTCAAAAATCGGAAAAATGTCCAATTATTTGGATTTCCATTCAAAAAAGGCTTGCATGAAAGTTGGCGGGTGAGCTTAACTCTTGCGGGAAAGCGGGCATAGCTTAGTGGTAAAGCGCTATCCTTCCAAGTTAGACATGCGGGTTCGATTCCCGCTGCCCGCTCCATGCCGATTTCAAAGAATCCCGAAAAATCACCTCAATGAAAAAACATACCGGTTTCATCCTACTCAGCGCCGTGCTTGGGTTAGTTTCAGCCAATGCTGCGACCGACTGTCTTATGCTTTCGCTGTCCGTCAAAGCTGCCGCCGCTGCAGAGAGCTCAAATGTTCTTGAGGTCGTGTCGCGCGAAGTAGCCGCTGCTCCAGGCTGCGCGTGCGAAATTGTCAAAGCGGCGATTGAGGGTTCCTCTGCAAATGCGAAAACGGTCGCGGCAATCGTGGAGGCAGCGTCAACAGCTGCACCTGATCAGCTTCGACTGATCTCGCAATGCGCTGTGGCTGTTGCGCCTGATTCTCTAGTGGCCGTCCAAGCTGTAATTGCATTGTTGGACCCAAATCTTGGCGAAACAGGAAATGTTCAAAGCTCAAAAGACTCAAAGGCACCTGCCGGTGAGGTCGCAGCGATGCCGAACCCACTGGATTTCCCTGGGCAAGGACCCGTTGGCCCTACGCCAGGTGGGCCTGGGGGGTTGTCATTGATTGGTCCTGGCAGATCGTCGCTTCTTCCGATTGGTGCACCAGTAAATGTCGTTCCGCCATTGATTGTTCGGCCAATTCTGCCCCCATTCGTGCCTCCCGTCCTTCCACCGGTTATCCCAAATCCTCCGCCGGTCTCGCCGGGTCAGTTCCCGACAGCCCCCCCGGTGGTGTTCCTCAATTGAGCTGAAAATCAGTTCGTTTAATTCCTCAGTTTCACTCTCAAAACACCCAACCGTTCTCTCTATCAAATGAAATTAAATATTCCAATCGGAATGTGCTGCTTGCTCCTAGTTGGCTCGGCTTCAGCGCAAAGCCTCTATTACGTAGGCAGTGAGGCTCAAGAGTCCTTGCCGCTCAAGTGGGTCGTTGGGTTGAGTGCCTTTTACGACGACAATGTAAATGCCGGTGGTTTTGGGCCGGAGCAAGACTCATTCGGACTCAATCCATATGTAGGGCTGTCATTTGTAAACATCACTCCACAAACTACTTGGGATGTCTATGCACGACTGGGCCTCATTTATTACTTCGACGCGCCGCCGGGTGTGGATGAAGCTAACAGTCAGTCTCGAATGGGTGTCAATTTGACGCACCGCTTTAACGAAAGACTTCGGTTTTCGAGTAGGAATTTCGTTTCATACGAAATAAATCCTGATTATTCATATGGTTATGCATCTTCTGCACAAACTGGTGAGTATTTCTTCTGGCAGAGCGACAATTCGATCGGTTACCGCTGGACCGAGCGGGTTGCGACTTACACTGGTTTGAGAGTTACAGGCACGAGTTATGCCGACAGCGTCAACAATGACAATGATCAGTATGGTTGGGAGCTTTACAACCAGTTCCGCTACCAGCTTGGTCCTCAGACCGTGCTCACCGGTGATTATCGCTATGGCCGCACCTATTCCCAGGGAAATGCGTCCGACTATACCGATCAGTTTCTCCTAGCAGGTGCTGAACATCGTTTTAGTCCGAACACCATTGGTATCGTCCGGGCTGGAGCGCAGTTCCACGATGTGGAAAACGGCGATAATTACACCAGTCCCTATTTGGAGTTCGCCATGAATTCCCAAGTCAACCAGCAATTTAGCGTTAGGGCGTATACCCGATATGGAATTGAGGGATATGACACGGTGCAGTTTGATCCTGTCGCAGGCTTGGTGGAATATAACGATACCAGATCTTTACGTATTGGTGTTTCGTCCGAGTATGTAATCTCTCCCATGTTCTCGGTATTTGGTGGGATCGATTACCTTCCTACATGGTTCGAGGGCGGAGAGTCACTGACTACTCCTCCGTTTGCTGGAAACATTGAAAATATCGATCAGCAGATTTACAATATAAATCTGGGACTCTCGGTTAAGTTGAATGAGATGCTTACAGGGACGGTTACATATAACTTTACAGATTCCACCTCCGACATCGCTGGTCAAGACTATGACCGGAACCGAATCAACGTTGGCTTGAGTGCTGAGTTTTAAACCTTGGAAGACGATCTGCTCAACCAAAATTTATTAAACACAATCTTTCTGATTTGAATCTCCCGCAATGACTTTCATTGCGGGAGTTTCTATTTCAGCTGGAAATTCGTCCAAACAGTGAAACAATAACACCAATGAATCTCCCGTCTCCTCAGCAAAATGAAGCATCGCTCCACGCGGTTGACTACTGGCAGGTCATCAAAAACCGGTATGGAATCATCCTGTTGACCCTATTGCTCGTCTTCATGACAGCGGCGGTCATAACTTATGTGATGCCGAAGAAATACGAAAGTTCCGCAACCATCGAGGTTAAACCGAAGTCCATTGGCCAATCTCCTTTCGAAGGGATGAATAGCCCCTCTTATGGAACAACTCCGATGACGGCGCAGTTTTTCGGGACAGAATTCGAAAAAATCAAAAGCAGCAATTCGCTCGCCAAGGTGGTTGAGAACCTGTCTTTGGTGAATAAATGGGGGGTGGATAAAGAAACTGCCATTCGAATCCTCAAAGGAATCGTAAACACGCAGAATATCCGAGGTACGGACTTGATCTCCATAACTGTCCGCCACACGGATAAGGAAGATGCCCGGAATGTGACAGCTGAAGTGGCCAAAGCCTATAAGGCCTACCGCACCGAGATCGAAAGCCGGGACGCCGATAAGGGATTATATGAATTGAATAAAGCAGTCAGAGACCAGGAGGATAAAGTTGAAGAGCGCCGCAAGGTTCTTGCCACCATTGTGAGAACAAAGGGAATCATATACAAGGGTCAGGATTCTTTCTATGGCCAGTCTGGTGTCGATGAGGACCAAGGAGCGCGAAGTGCTCTTCAGACATTCAACGAACTTGAGCAGGAAAAGATGCAGTTGGAGAGTCAGATTAACAGCCTCTTGAAATACGATAGCGACCAACTCATGGTATATGCAGCAGGATTGAATTTGCCTGATAATGTCATCAAGAATCTGTTGCCCCAATACAACGAGGCAAAACGAAGCGTGGAGGCGCTCAAAATAAATGGTTTGGGAGACCGTCATCCAACAGTGCTTGCAGCAATGGATCAGATCGAGGGGATCAAACACCAGCTTGACGAAGGCGTCGTAAACCTGAGAGCAACTCTCCAGGCGCAGCTGGAGATGGCGACAGACCGACTGAAAAACGTCGAAGTAATGAAGGACGATTCCCGTGAAGAAGCGATCAAGCGAGGCCTTGACGCCCAGGATTATGTCGACGCAAAGCGTGATTTTGAGACGGACCAGCAATTGTTGCAATCAATGAAGCTGAAACAGATCAGCAAGAATATCACTGATAAGATGACCGATGAAAGTATTGTGGTTCACGAAGAGCCCCAAATCTCCCAGAGCCCGGTCAGCCCCAATGTGACGCTCAACTTGGTGCTCGGTGCCGTGGTTGGAATGATCTTCGGCATTGGAATTGCATTCTTTCTCGAGTATCTCGACACGTCTGTCAAAAGTCTTGAAGACGTCGAGCGTTATCTCCAAGTCCCTGTACTCGCAGTCATACCCAAAGATGTGGGCGTCCTGCACAAGCAAAGTGGTATGAGTCCCGATGCCGAAGCCTATCGAATTCTACGGACAAACATCGAGTTCAACCGAAAAAATCCGGAGGATAATGCCATTACCGTTGTTTCGGGTGGTGCGGGTGAGGGTAAATCAACTACCTTGGTCAACTTGGCATACATTTGTGCTCAAGGGGGTTATACGACACTTATGATCGACGCCGACCTGCGGAGACCGCGACTTCACACGTTCTTCGATATTAATAACTCAGTGGGTCTGACAAATTATCTGACGACGGAACTGATGTTGGAGGATGTGATCCTTCAGACGCCCGTGGACAATCTCTATTTCATGCCTTCAGGTATTCTCCCTGCAGATGCCGCAGGCATTCTAAATTCTCGAAGGATGTCCGAATTAATTCAAGACGTCAAACAGCGCTTCGATCTGGTTCTTGTTGACAGTCCACCGATTCTCGGGGTTAGCGACGCCTCGGTGCTCGCCAGCGAGGTCGATTTAACCATGATTGTCGTGCAACATCGCAAACTGCCAAGAAACATGCTGCTCCGAGTGAAACAGGCTGTGGAAAATGTCGGTGGAAATGTTATCGGCGTTGTTCTGAACAATGTAGACGTCCGGAGCGATAGCCAGTATCAATATTACACTAGTTATTATACTTACTATGCTCCTGCGGAATCCCAGATCGGAGCTCTAGCAGGTGTCGCCGCGGCGCCTGCTAAGCCTCACGGTGGTAGCGGGAGGGCTAATGATGCCGAGCTTTATTAAACCTAAACCAAATATAAATCATGAAATCCAATTCGATTATCAGAGTCCTAATATTATTTTTTGTGGCATCGTGTCTCCCATCCTTGGCTCAGATTGAGTCAGGAAAGGCCATTCAAATTACCATTTCAGGTGTGCCAGCTGAGGAAAAGGGCCGGATTGATGGTATTTATCCGGTTTCTGACGCTGGTTATATCAACATGCCGTTTATTGATCTGGTGCGAGCTGCAGGTCTCAGAAACGAAGATCTTCAAGCCTCCCTTCAAGCTCGTTACAAAAGTTTAGGGATTTATACAAATCCAACGATCCAAGTCATTTCTAAAACGGGTGACAGCATTGATGAGCAGATGGTTCATCTTGGGGGGCAGGTGCGAGGACCGGGACCTAAGCCATTTCGCAAGGGACTCACACTTTATCAGGCGGTCCAAGCTGCGGGAGGAGCAACTGAATTCGGAAGCATGAAGCGGGTGAAGCTTTTCAGAAATGGTCGCCAGACCCTATATGACCTAACAAAGGCGCAGTTTATGAACGTTCCGGTGCAACCAAACGACACCATCGAAGTCCCTCAGAAAAACATGCTCGGCAACTAACGCGCAGATGTTGGAATCAATGCATACGGGTGTGACTTGTTCTTGGTCGCGACTATTGATTGCAGCCCATTTTCTGTGGATTTGTCGGACTTGTGATGCTGGAGAATTCCCGATTCCGTCGCAGCAGCTCAACGACTTGGGATCTCCGGAATTCAGGATTCGCGAGTGTGCCGAAATGCAGCTGCTGGACTGGGGTAGGAAAAATCCAGACCGTGCAACGTTGGAGTTGTTCAGGCAATCGCAGTTATCGGTCGATCCGGAAGTAAGAGAACGTTGTCTAAGTGTGCTTCGAGGTTTAGTGATGGATGAGTACGATAGAGAGGGTGAAGGATACATCGGCGTTGCATTGGCTATGAAAGACGACGTAGTAATCATTCCTGGGGAAGAGAAACCTCGGAATGCGGTAAGAGTAGTTGAGGTGAAGGCAGACACCCCTGGCCAGAGATCTGGGATTTTGTTGAATGACTTGATTGTTGCACTAGACGGGGAGATATGGAGGGAAGTGCATGCTACGTCTGTATTTCGGGAGAACATCAGGAGGATGAAACCGACCACCGTAACACGGCTGACGGTAATGCGCGACGGCGAACTGGTTGACTTGCGCGTCACGCTTGGGCGCCGTCCTATAATGGCGGACATGTTTTTGAATGGCCACAATGCGAACCCGGATGCCACTGAGCGAGCGGCCAAGGAGGCGTATTTCCAGCGTTGGCTCTCCAATCGAAAAACTTTGAAGTAATGCGGCCGCGCGTTTTTATAAATCGACATCTGAAGACATGATGACACTTTATTGAATACTCAACCTGCGCAATTACACCATTATGTTCAATTTAGGCTTCCAAAAAGTTGTATCTTTCGTGGTATCGATTGCACTCTCCTGCTCTGCCTGCGCGCAGCAGGCGGACTTCAACGAGGTAGGCCGACAAATGGCCATTATGTTGCAGAATAGCCATTTCGCGAGACTGCCATTCAACGGGGAACTGAGTCAAAGGTTCCTAGACGACTATTTGAGAGATCTCGATTTTCAGCGTCTGTATTTTACCCAGGAGGATGTTGATGGGTTTAACTCCAAGTACGGCGATCAACTTCATACCGCGTTGCTACACGGAGAAAGCATGTCTGCGGCGACAGAAATTTACCGGGTCTTCGAGAAACGAGTTGAGGAGCGCGTGGCTTTGGCCGAAAAAATGCTGAAAGGGACGGATTTTGACTTTACAGCGGATGAATCCATCCTGCTGAGCAGGAAGAACGCAGCGTGGCCGAAGAATGAACGCGAGGCTTCGGAATTATGGCGCCGTCAGATCAAGGAAGCGGTGTTGGGTGAGATGCTCCGACGTGAACTCCTGACCAAACTTTCAAAGGAGCAAAGTAAACCTGACCCTGGTGGTTCTGATCGAAGTCCTAAGGAAAAGGTTTCTTTGAGATATAAAAGGTTTCTCAACAGCGTGAAAGATGTCGATGAAGAGGAGATTGCAAACTACTTCTTAAGTTCGGTGGCTCGCTCGTACGATCCGCACACGGATTACATGAGTTTCCGGGAGATGAATCGGTTCAAAGATGGGATGAAAAACGAACTGGTTGGGATTGGAGCTCTTCTCCAAGGGGAAGAGGACGGAGCTACCAAGATAAAGGGCATTGTGGTCGGGGGACCAGCAGATCGGGAAGGAACTCTCAAACTCAACGACAGGGTAGTGGCCGTCGATTCTCTCAACACCGGAAAGCCGGAGGATATGATCGACATCATGTTCATGAAAATCGATAAGGTAGTCGATTTCATCCGGGGCAGAGAGGATTCGTATGTTGCATTGAAAGTGGAGCCGGCTGGTGGGCCTCCGGGAGAAACCAAGATTGTGGTGATCAAACGTGGTAAGGTTGAGATGAAGGACGAGCAGGCAAGTGGCGAGGTTATCGAAATGAAGTCCGACAAGGGAGTGACTCGCCGCCTAGGAGTAATCACTTTACCTTCATTCTACGCCGACTTTGATGAGGAAAAAGTCCGCAGTTCCGTGGATGTGGAGCGGATTCTTACACGTTTGAACGAGGAAAAAATTGATGGTCTTGTTATCGATCTTAGAAACAATGGAGGGGGATCATTGGAAGAGGTTCGTCGAATGACAGGCTTTTTCCTGAACCCGGGACCGGTGGTTCAGGTGAAGAACACTCTCGGACAGATTCAGGTGAAGGAGTCGGACGAAGGGAAGCCTATTTACACTGGGCCGATGGTGGTGATTACGGATAAAAGCAGCGCCTCGGCAAGTGAGATTCTTGCTGGCGCTCTTCAGGATTTCAACCGCGCTGTTATTGTTGGAGATTCTTCCACGTTCGGAAAGGGCACAGTCCAGCAACCCATGGATATCGGGCGCATGCTTCCCCTCTTTGCAGCGCGGAATCGGGCTGGATTTCTTAAGGTGACCATCCAGAAGTTCTACCGACCGTCCGGTTCGTCAACCCAGATGGACGGAGTCATTGCAAATGTTGTCGTTCCAAGCCTTACCGACGCGTTGGAAGTTGGAGAGGTCCATCTTGATCACCCGCTTCCACACGACCGCATTCGCCCGGCTGCGGATTATAACCCGCTAGATGCCCAGGAATTGTTCATTCCTCGACTCAAGGAATTGAGTCAAGAACGCTTGAACGCATCCAAGGATTTTTCTTATGTCATTCAGGATGTGATGAAAGCCAAAGAGCGTCTGAAGGAAAACCGGATTTCCCTCAACAAGGTTGAACGTCAGAGGGAACTGGCGGAGTCAGACGCCCTCCAGAAGCTTCGCAATGCGGAGCGCCGGATCCGATTTGCTAAGATGAGCGAAGAAGACCGAAGTTCATTAAAATTTTTTAAACTGACGTTGGACGATTTGGAAAAAGGGGCTGATTTGAAGCCATATGATCCTGCAAACGACAATGGCGACTACATGCGTCGTGCAAAGGACGAGGTGGATGATCTCGACGAAACGCCCAAATGGCCGACGGGTTTGGATCCCACCAAACGAGAATCGCTCGCCGTGCTGAAGGATCTTGTTGAACTAACGGAGAATGCGCGGCTCGCTGGACTGATCAAAGATACTGCTGAAGCCCGGTGATGTCCGACATCTCAGTGAATCTATCAAAGATCGAAGCCGCGGTTTCCGATGCGTGCGAGCGTTCAGGGCGCGATATTCGTTCTGTCCAGCTTATAGCGGTATCAAAAACGTTTTCAGTTGATGATATCAGGGATGCGGTCGAGGCGGGACAACTTCATTTTGGCGAAAGCAGGCTCCAGGAAGCAGAACTCAAGATCGTGGAACTTCCTGGTCTGTTACACTGGCATTTTATTGGCAGGGTGCAGCGCAACAAGGTGCGGAAGCTTCTTGGATTGTTCGATGTGGTTCACGCAGTTGATTCGCTAAGGCTCGCGACATACATCAATGAAATCGCCAGGCAACAGGGCCTGTTTCCGAATGTATTCCTTCAGGTGAATATCGGAAAGGAGCTGTCCAAGGGAGGCTTTGAATCCATCGAGCTCTATAATGCGATGGATGACATTCTCGATCTGGATCGTCTCGGAGTCCTGGGCTTGATGTGCATCCCTCCGCCGGTGGACACTCCCGAGTCGGCCCGGGTTTGGTTTTCTGCCTTGCGGGAAATGCGAGACGATCTAGAGGCAAGGTTCGGCGTGATGTTGCCCTCTCTCAGTATGGGAATGAGCGCTGATTTCGGGGTAGCGATCGAAGAGGGTGCCACGCACGTCAGGGTGGGCTCGGCGATATTCGGGAAACGCTCATATCGGATCGACGGGGAGCTTGGATAGCGCAACCATTTCCGATGACCCCTACCCTCGAACACGCTACCCTGATTGGCAATGAACTCGCACTGTCGTTTGCGGATGGATTAGAAGCCTATTTGCCACTTCCTCTGCTTCGGCGATCCTGTCCTTGTGCAGGTTGTCAGGGGGAGCCTGATGCCTGGGGACGTGTCCTTCGGCCCAAGGTGGACTACGGGCCGCACGCGTTCGAACTGGACCGGTTCGAAGGAGTGGGTGGATACGCCATCCAACTCTTCTGGGCGGATGGACACTCTTCGGGTATCTATGGCTACTCATATCTCAAGAAACTCGCGGAGATTCGGTTGGCATAATCTCGCACCGGGAAACTAGGAACTCATCGTCGTGTATTCGGCTCACCACGAACTGGCGTCTCTGGCAATGCTTTCCGCCAAGGAAGTGATGGCGTTTTCGGCGGCCGGCTTCATGAAGGTTTCATCCCTGATGGAACACCTCCCGAAGCGGTATGAGGACAGAAGGCGGTTCGATGCCTTTCCAAACCAGGCCACGCCCGAAGCTGTGTGCCTGCGGGGAAAGGTGATCGACGCCTCCCTCAGGAACTTCGGCCCCGGCCGTCGCTTTTACGAGGCGATTGTCATGGATGGCTCGGGTGGTGTGTTTGGATCGGGAAAGGTCAGCTGCCGCTGGTTCAACATGCCATTTATTCAGAGTCTCATCGCCACTGGCCATGAAGTGATCGTCTATGGTCGCGTAAAGGATGTGAACGGCCGGTTGTTGATAGATCATCCGGAAATCGAGGTGATCCGGGATGACGACGCGTCGATTCATCTGGAAAGAATCGTTCCGATTTACAGGAACATCTCCGGAATCGGCCAGCGGCGGCTGCGTGAGATCATCCATGCGTTGTTAATAGATATTGACCCGGAAAGCCTTCAGTGGGTTTGCGACGAGGATCGAGATACATCCATGGCGGTGGCATTCATGAATGTCCATTTCCCTTCGGCTATCGAATCGGTGAGGTTTGTTCGTCGACGTTTTGCCCTTGAAGAGTTGCTTGTCGTCCAGCTCAATGTCGCATGGAGAAGATCCCGTTATCACGAACACGCCGGTCGCGTCCTCGGGAAGAATGTTTCGTTTCTCAAGCAGTTCCACGCAGCCCTTCCATTCGAGCTGACAAGTGCCCAAAAACGGTCCATCCGGGAAATTCTGGCTGACATGCGATCCGGGCACCCTATGAACCGGTTGTTGCAGGGTGACGTAGGCTCGGGAAAGACCTTCGTCGCTATGGCGGCAATGTTGCTCGCTATTGGATCGGGATGCCAAGCCGCACTCATGGCCCCCACGCAGATTCTTGCGGAGCAGCATTATCTCACATTCTGTCAATGGCTCGATCCCTTGGGAATCAGGATCGCGCTGAGGACTGGCAATCGTGATGAGGGAAACCATCTGGAAGGGGAAGCGCAGATCATCATCGGCACTCACGCGTTGCTTTATGATTCAGTCCCGTTCGGAGACCTGGGGCTTGTCGTGATCGACGAGCAGCACAAATTCGGTGTGGCCCAGCGCGCTTCATTGATTCGCCAGGGAATCGTGCCTGACGTGCTCGTCATGACGGCCACGCCGATCCCGAGGACTTTGACCATGACCATTTATGGGGACCTGGATGTATCCCTGCTCGATGAGAAGCCTCCGGGACGAGGTAAGATCATCACCGCCATGAGAATTGCGGCGAAACAATCCGATGTGACCCGGTTTGTGAAGGATCAATTGTCACAAGGACGGCAGGCATATCTGGTCTATCCGCTGGTGGACGAAAGCGAGAAACTGAAAGTGGAATCGGCCACTGAGGCGTTTCAAAAATGGCAGAAGCGTCTGAGCGCCTATCAGGTTGGTTTGATTCACGGGAAACTTCGGCCGGAGGAAAAGCAGTCGGTGATGGATCGGTTCCGGAATGGTGAGATTCATGCGCTTGTGTCAACGACCGTGATTGAGGTCGGCGTCGATGTGCCCAATGCAAGCGTCATGATTCTGCATCATGCCGAGCGCTTTGGTCTGGCCCAGCTTCATCAGCTCCGTGGACGGATCGGTCGCGGCGGGCACAAAGGCTATTGCGTGTTGCTGACGGATGGCAAGAATTCGGAATCGCTGGAAAAACTCGAAGTCCTCGTCAGCACCTCCGATGGATTCGAAATCGCGGAAGCGGATCTCCGCATTCGTGGACCCGGAAACGTTCTCGGGACAGTGCAGAGCGGTCTATCAGACCTAAGGTTTCCGGACTTTCTGACTGACCTACCCTTATTGCTGGAAGCAAAGGCACAGGCGGATAGACTACTCGCGGAAGATCCCCAGTTGAATGGCAGACATCAAAAACTCAGGAAGTTGATCCAAGATCCGGCGATGGGGATGAATCTCCCCGGCTCAGCCTGATGATCGTCATGGCTTGAAACGGCTCCTTACTGGCCTTCCTCGACCATCTTCTGGCGTGCAGCAAGGTATGCGTCGAACTCCGCTTCGCTGGCGAAAACGCCGACTCCGGGGAGTGCTTTGATAATCTCGAAAACCTCGGAGATCTGCGGCTGCATGTTGATGAAGGATGCCTGGCCTCCTCGTTCCTTGAGCTGCTTGCGAACGATGGAGAAAACGCGCAAGCCGGCGCTGCTGATGAATTTCAAGCCGGCGAGGTCGAACATGAGGTCCTTGCCACAGCGGGCGAGAACGGGTCCTAGCTGGCGCTCAAGTTCAGGCGCGGTGGCAGTGTCCAGGCTGCCCACGGGTTTGATGATGATGGCTCCCGTGTTCTGGGTGCCGAGGTTCTGCAGGATTTGGATTTCGAGTGACATGATCGTTTTCTGATTTAATGGATCTGAGGCTGACGCTAGTGAGTCGTTTAGTTTCCGCAAGAGCATTTCAAGCGGGTTCGTATAGCTTCTTGACAAGCCGCAACACGTTTTCGTGGCCTTCTCGGGAGTAGCACATGTCATCCGTATATTTCCGGACGAGAAAGATCCCCCAGCCGCCGGGCGGTTCATCGTCGTCCGCGATGCCGTCCCCCGGAGGTGCGAGCGTGGGGTCGAACGCAACTCCGGTGTCGCGCAGTTCGATGATCATCTCGCCGCAGGTATGGGCAAACGTGACGCGGAAGGTGCGGCTTGCATCGCGGTGCAGCGCGTGGTTCACGATGTTGCTGCCACATTCCTCCAATGCGAGTGTGAGGCCGAAAAGGGTCTTTGCTGGAACTTTCTTTTCCTCGCCAAAAGCCTCCAGAGCTTCCACAGCGCGCATGACTTCTTCTGGCGTGCCTTGAAGTTCGAGCGTCATGGTCGGTCCTCCCTGGTATTGATCTTGAGTGTCAGGATGGCGATATCGTCGGACTGAGGAGCGCTGTCCGCGAAGGCGTGAACCTTCGCGAGCAATGCCGAAGTTAGATCCGGTGCCGATTGTCCGGACAGTGCTGTGGTGTCGGTGATGAGGCGGTCATCGCCATAACACTCGTCCTGTGGATTGAACGCTTCGCTCACTCCGTCGGTGTAGAAAACGAGTGAATCGCCCGGATGCAGCGTCAGTTCCGTGCGCTCGAATTCCAGGCCTGCATCGAAGCCCAGAGCCGTTCCGAGATTCCTGACCGCCCAGCACGGAGGATCACCCGTCCGAATCAACACGGGCCGACAATGTCCACCGTTGGCGATGGTCATTTTTCCCGTGTCTGGATCGAAAACCGCGCAGATGAATGTTACGAACATGAACGAAGGGTTGTCTTCCGATAGCTCGTCATTCAGCCGGGAGAGAATGAGTTCCGGTTCCACGATGTCCCGCGCTAACAATCGGGCGAGGCTGATCGCCCGCACCATGAACATCGACGCGGGGATGCCCTTGCCGGAGACGTCGCCGAGGAAAACCACCAGCCGGTCGCTGGCCGCCGCGCAGACTCCGTACAGGTCACCGCCGACTTCGCGGGCGGGCTCCAGCACCGCGCCGAACTCGACGTTGTAGGCCGTTTCCAGCGCGGAGAAATCGTGCGGAAGCATGCCCATCTGGATTTCGCGGGCCACACGCAGTTCGCTGGCGATTTGTTCCTTCACCGCGTCGCTGTAAGCCTTGGCCTTGAGAAGCGAGCGAACGCGGGCTTTCACTTCCAACATCTCGAAGGGTTTTGTCAGATAGTCGTTAGCCCCCGCTTCAAAGCCGCGGGTTTTGTTCTGCACTTCTTCAAGCGACGACAGAAACATGATCGGCACGTCGGCGGTTTCCGGCATTTCCCGCAGGCGGCGGCAAACTTCATAGCCGTCCATGCCGGGCATCATGATGTCGAGCAGAACGAGATCGGGCGGCGTGCGGCCCGCGATCTGCAATGCCATTTCGCCATTCATTGCGAGGCTGAGCTTGTGGTCCGCCTTCAATCCTTCCACGAGGATGTCGAGGTTTGCCTTGGCATCGTCCACGATGAGAACGCGGCAGTCGGATAGGTTCTTCATAAGATGTCGGAATTTTTCAAAGCTGCCGCCAGCTGTGTTTCGGCTGCGGTGAAATCATAATTCTGCACGAGTTTTTCAAACTCCGCCCAGGTCTGGCTGGAAAATAATGCACTCAACGCCGCCCGGTTGGTCTCGATAAACTCCACCGCGCCCGAGTCGAAGTCGGAGAGCAGTTTGGCAAGTTGATCGGCAGCCGCGATGGATTGGGTGGAATCGACAGGAGGGGTTTTTTCCGGCGGGAGTGGGACGATTTCGGGGACTGGGAGAGATTTCTGCAAAGCTACTAACAGTGAATCCAGCGCTTTGGCGAGTTGTTGTAAAGCCGGTTCCGTTTCAGATGCAGCAGCGCGGTGACGGATGATTTCCTCCAGCGCGCCGGCGGCGGCTTGAACCTGTTTCGCCCCGAGATTCGCGGCCACGCCCTTGACCGTGTGGGCGATGCGCTCGGCGAGTGCGGGATCACCTGCTGACAGTGCTGCCGTGATTTCACCAACGGCGGGTCCTTGCTGGTCGGCAAACTGGCGGAGAAGTTTCAGATAGAGTTTCCGGTTTCCCGCGACACGAGTCAGGCCGTCCTGCGTGTCGAGGCCATCGATGTCGGGAAGTTCTTCCGGATTTGAAATCACCGCCACGGTTTGTCCGACAGGTTCGTTGACCGGCGGCGGTTGATAGAAACGGCCGACGGTTTCAAACAGGATGTTCGGATCAATCGGCTTGGAGATATGGTCGTTCATCCCCGCTTCGAGGCACTTCAGCTTTTCCTCAAGAGTGGCATGAGCCGTCATGGCGATGATCGGCAGCTTGGCGAATGTGGCTTCCGCCCGGATTTTCACGGTGGCTTCGTAGCCGCCCATCACCGGCATTTGCAAATCCATCAGCACCAGGTCGTAGGAGTTCGGCTCTCGCAGCAAGTGTTCCACCGCTTCGCCGCCGTTGTTGGCGACGGTGACTTTGGCACCGATGCCTTCAAGCAGTTCCACGGCGATCTGCTGGTTGATTTCGTTGTCTTCGGCCAGCAGGATCCGTGCGCCTAGCAGCCTGCCCGCATGACGGTCGTCCGAGCCGGCCTGTGCCATCTCGACCGAGTCGGGTGCGAACAGCGTGACCAGCGTGTCCACCAGAATGGAGCGGGTGACAGGCTTGACCAGGAAGCTGTCGATGCCTAACCGCTCGGATTCCTCTCGCACTTCCTCGCGGCCGAACGCGGTGACCATGACGATGGCGGGCTGGTTCTTGAGCTGCTCGTCTTGTTTGATCCGGAGCGTCGTTTGCAAGCCGTCCATGCCCGGCATGCGCCAGTCCATGAAGATCAAATCGTAGGGTGTGGAGGTGTCATGCTGTTTGACTGCGGCGAGAGCTTCCGCGCCGGAACCCACCGCGTCCACGCTTGGAGTTAGATCGGCGAGAGCTTCCGCGAGGATTTCGCGGGCGGCGGAATTGTCATCCACGATCAGCACGCGGAGCTTGGCGAGTTGTTCTGGCAGGACTCTGCCTTGGCCCGTCGCGTAACCTTGTTCCAGCCACACGGTGAAAATGAAAGTGCTGCCCATACCGGGCTCGCTCTCCAGCCAGATCTGACCGCCCATCATCTCTACCAGGCGGCGGCAAATGGTAAGTCCCAGACCGGTGCCGCCGTGCTTGCGGGTGGTGGACATGTCCGCCTGGGAGAAGGCCTGGAACAACTTGCCGGACTGTTCCCGGGTCATTCCGATGCCGGTGTCGCGCACGGAGAACTTCAACTGCACCTTCCCGCCGGTCTGTTCGACGAGTTCGATGTTGAGCCGGATCTCTCCCTGATCGGTGAATTTCACCGCGTTGTTGACGAGGTTGGTTAGAATCTGGCCCAGGCGGAGCGGATCGCCACGCAGATGATCGGGGATCGCGGAGGATACGTCGGCGAGGAACTCGAGGCCTTTTTCATGGGCCTTCTGCGCGGTGAGCGTGGTGACGGAGCTGAGGACTTCGTCGATTTGGAAATCGATGTTCTCCATGTCGAGCTTGCCGGCCTCGATCTTGGAAAAATCGAGGATGTCGTTGATGATGGAGAGCAGGGAGGTGCCGGCGTTGTGGACCTTGCTGACGTAGTCGCGCTGCTTGGGGTTGAGCGGAGTTTTGAGAGCGAGATGGGAGAGGCCGATGATCGCGTTCATCGGTGTGCGGATTTCGTGACTCATGTTCGCGAGGAACATCGATTTCATCTCGGTGGCTTCTTCCGCCTTTTTCGTGGCTTCTCTCAGTTCTTCGGTTTGTGCGGCAAGCTGATTGGCTTGTTCCTGAGTTTGATCGAGAAGTTCCTGGGTGCGCAGATTCCGCTGGAGGATTTCCAGACTCATCACCGCCACCTTCAGGATCTCGTCGAGAAGTGCGTTTTCACGCGAGGTAAGAGGGTGGAAGGAAGCGAACTCGAACACGCCTAGCAGGCTTTTCCTGGAGAGCAGCGGCCACGCGGTTGCCTGGGTGGGCGAGGCTTCTCCCAGGCCGGACGCGATGCGGCAGAATCCCTCGGGCAGCTCGGTGAGTGTGAGCGGTTTGCGATCGCCGGCACACTGCCCGACCAGTCCTTCTCCAAGACCGAATGAGTTAGGTAATTCGGAATTTTCCGCCAGACCATAACTGGCAACCCGTGACAGGCGCTCGGTGTCACGCGCGAATGTGTAAAGGCCCGCCACCCCGCCGCCGAGCACGGGGACCAGCCCCGCAGTGAGCCGTTGTCCGAATTCCGCCAGTGACGCACTGACCTGCAATTCCCCCGTGAGCCGTGCGGCGTGGGCCTTGATCCAGCGCTGCTCCTCCATCGCAGCGGAGCCTTCCTTGAGCACTGCGATGGATCGTGCGAGGGCACCGACTTCGTCAGTGCCGTCGGTGAATGGCACCACGTTGGCGTAATCCCCTTGGGCGATGGTTTCGACCGAAGTTTGAAGGGCCCGGATGGGATGGATGATCTTACGAAATGTCAGCCAACCGAGACAGCCTGAGAGCACAAGCGCGCCTCCCACCGAGAACATCTGGTTCCGCTTGGATTTCTCGATGCTATCAATCGCCGCCTTGCCGGCGTTGGTTGCGAGGATTTCATTGAGCTGGGTCCATTCCTTGGAAATTTGGCTGAGTCTCTCACCGCGCGGAGCGATCTGGTCGGCCAATATCGTTTTTGCTTCTTCCGTGCGGTCGGCGGCGGCGAGTGCTTTGGCCTCGTCCATCTTGACGATCCATTCCTCGGAGATCTTCTGGAATTCATGGAGATAATTTCCTCCTTTGATGCTGCTGACCCGGTTCTTTTGATAGTCATCCAACAGCAGTCTCACTTCGATCCGAGCGGCATCGGCCGTGGCCTGTGCGGTTGACCGACGGGAAGGATCGGTTTCCAAAATGGCATTGCGGGTGGAAACCGCCATTTCCGCGAAATTGCGGGTGATGTCACCGATCCTCGCCAACGCGACGACCCGGGATTCCGCCATGTAGCGGGTGCTCTCCTCGATCCGCTGCATTTCCTTTCGGGTCGCGAATCCGATTCCAAGGATGATCAGAAGCGGCACCGCCAGCAGGAGGATCAAACGTTTTGCGATGGTCATGATCTTGGGATTTAAGAAGCGCGCGAGTATTTCGTGAGGATGCCGGATTGTCCAGCATGCCGGAACCAGCTGACTCATCAAAATTCATTCGGAGTCAAAACAAAAGAACCGTGAATCCCGGAGGATCCACGGCTTCAATTCTGATTCCGGGGGAAGTTAGTTTCCTCCGCCGCCACGACGACCGCCCCACATGCCGCGGCCTTCCACGATGCGTTCTTTGGCTTCATCCGAGAGATTTGGCGATGACTCCACATAGGCTTTTGCAGCAGTCGGGTCTTCGCGCATCCAGCGCATGGCGGCGATGCCCACGGTGCGATTCCGGTCTCCCTCGTCGGTGATGGTTTCAGCTACCTTGATGAGTTCCGCTGGTTCTCCGGTGTTGTTGCTCCACACATATGCCTGGGCGGCACTGTCGCGGACCGGGCCTGGCTGATAGGAATTCACAAATGCCAGCGCGGCAATCGGATTCTTCCCGGTCAGGGCGGGTAGCAGGTCGCGCATGGCATCACGTTGAGCCCGCTCGCTGGTCTGCTCCTTGAGGAAATCCTCCGCGGCCTGGGTGTCCTTGCGGGCGAGATCCCTCACCACGTCGCCCACGAGGCGATCCTTTGCCTCGCCGTCCGCCATGGCGGTGACCTGCTTGGCTGCCGCCACCGGATCCTTGCCGGAAAGTCCTTCGATCGCCGAGGCGAGAGCGCGTTCCTGATCGTCGGTAGGCAGGGTGCGGATCCAGGTTTGGGCTTCGGCGAAATCGAGAGCACCATATTGAGCCGCCACCGAGCGGTAGGCACCGGCTCGCTCTTCCGGGTCCATTTTGCCGATCATTTCAGCTGCCTTGCGCGGATCAGTCTTCGCAACTTCCCCGACGACTGCAGTCATCGCATCATTTTTCCCGGTGGCGAGTCCACTGGCCCATGCCAGAGCTGCCGCGGGATCTTGGCGCGCCCATTCGGTGGCAATGATCGATGAAGCTCCCTGGCCGCCACCCATCGGACCGCCGCGGCCTCCACCCATCATGTCCATCATCGCGAATTCGCGTGGATTGGCGGCATAGTATTTCGCGGCGTTCGCCGGATCCACGCTGGCCCAGCTTTGAAGGATCGTCGGACGCACGAAGCCACCCGCCATGCCCATGGTGCTGGAAAACGCCATCGCCGCGGTAGGATCCACTTCAGCCCAGCGGCCGAAAAGAAGGAAAGAAGCCATCATCCGCTCACCCATCGGCAGGCCGTCCAGTTTGCCCGCTTCTTCCTCAAGTTGCTCGGGAGTGAGGCCGGCGTAAAAATCCATGAGCGCTTGGACCCGAGTGGAATTCCCAGGCATCCGGGCGATTTGGTCCGTGCTGGTGCCGGTGGCACGGGTCTTTTTCGAAGTATTCTCCGAAGTTGCGCCCTCATTTCGTGACGATGAGCGGGTCCGTTGAGCGGATTCCTCCACATTTGGGCCGCGGCCATCACCCTCGGAATTTTTTCCGGAAATATAGCCTCCGGCGGCTCCTACCACCAACGCAAGAACAGGGAATATCCACGGGTTTTTCATGATCTGTATAAAGTAATGTCACAACCCGGCAACTTTTCGATGGTTGCGAAGTTTTTTGAATCCGCGACCTTTCCAACCAATCCGCAATTGATGTAAAGCACAGGCGTTCTGATTTCCACCATTTTGATCCACCTATTGAGCCATGTCATCTGCTGAGACCCGCCACCGTATTCTTTTCGTCTGTCTTGGAAATATCTGCCGCTCGCCGGCCGCCGAGATCATTTTCCGCAAGCACGTGGCGGACGCAGGTCGGACAGAGGAGTTCGAAATCGATTCCGCAGGCACCATCGGCCACCACGAAGGCGCACCACCCGATCCGCGCATGTCGGAATCCTTGAGAATGAAGGGGTTTACCGTGCAGGGACGGGCAAGGCAGATCCAACAGGACGACCTCACCAACTTCGACCTGATCGTGACCATGGACGAGTCAAATCTCTCGGACGTGCAAAGGCTGGATAAGACCGGCAAGCTACATTCGAAAATCCGCCCATTTGTCAGTTTCTGCCGCCACCATGACGATCTCCGGGTGCCGGATCCTTACTACGGTGGGCAGCGTGGATTTGATCATGTCATCCGGTTGTTGGAGGACGGTTGCGAGGGGATCCTCGAGTCGCTGAAAAAATTGTGAGGAAACCGCTGTTGCATCCGCCCCGCCACCCGAAATTTCCCTTCGTTTGGCCTTGCCATAGACATTCCGGGCAGTAGTTTCGGCGTCCGTTTTTCTTTCTACTGGCAGACGGTTGGCGCCCCGGTGTCTGTCAGTTTTATCCTCCGGGGCAATCGCAGGAAGGAAACGAAACCAACTAACACAACCCCAAACCAAATACCATTATGGCTTACGCATGTGCGGAACCCACCAACCAGGCACTCGCAGACCTGATCGATTCGAAATTCCGCGAATTCCGCGAAGGGTCGATCGTCAAGGGCACGATTCTTGAAATCCGCCCCCAAGTCGTCCTAGTCGACATCGGCTACAAATCCGAAGGAGCTATCCCATCGAACGAGTTCGAGGATGAGGAAATCGAAATCGGCGACGAAATCGAAGTGCTCCTCGAGCGCCTCGAAAACGACGAGGGCATGGTTGTCCTCTCGAAAGAAAAGGCCGCCCACAAACAAAACTGGGAAAAGATCGTCAAAGTCTTCCAGGACGGCGGCCTCGTCCGCGGCAAGGTCAAGTCCGTCGTCAA
>JBGSTM010000312.1:0-3515 GCA_041736495.1 Akkermansiaceae bacterium | reverse complement strand
GGCTTCCGGCAGCGGATAGGTTCCTTCCATTTCCACCGGGTTCTTGGTGGCGAGCACGAAGAACGGCTCGGGCAGCGGATAGCGCGTGCCGGCGGCGGTGACCTGGTGTTCCTGCATCGCTTCCAGCAATGCGGACTGCGTCTTGGGGGGCGTGCGGTTGATTTCGTCTGCTAGAATGAGGTGGGCGAATAGCGGGCCTTTCACAAATTCCAACCGCCGTCCGCCGTCGAGGCCGTCGCTGAGGATTTCCGTGCCGGTGATGTCGGCGGGCATCAGGTCCGGCGTGAACTGGATGCGGTTGAATGATAGATGGAACAGGCGCGCGGTGGAGGAAATGAGCAGTGTCTTCGCCAGACCCGGCGCACCGGTGATCAACGCGTGGCCGCCGGATAGAAGCGCGATAAGCAGTTGCTCGATGACCTCGTCCTGGCCGCGGATGACCTTGGCGAGCTCGCGCTTGATCCGGTCTCTCGATTCAGCGATCCGATAGACGATGGCTTCTTCCGAAGATTGGGGGCTGTTTGCAGTAATCATGAATTTTTCTTCAGTGGGTCATCGAGTAGACAATGATATTAATGCCCATGGGGTAGGCTTTTTTCTCACTGAATTCCTTGAAATAAAACGGATCCTCGCCCTCGCGCTCCCAGCCGTCGCCGAGGTCGGTGTTGCGGCAGATGATCACCATCATGCGGCCCTTGGTGTCGAAGATGCCGTAGTAGTGCACGTCCTTGCCGCCCTTTTCATAGAAGATGCCGGTGGAGCGACCTTGTAGCGCGTATTCGATGGATGGCACCTGAGGCTTTTCCTTGAGTTGGAAAACGGTGCTGTAAATCGGGTGGTCGAGTTCGAGATCGACGATCGGCCTATCAGGAAAAATCTTGCGCATCTGATCGCGCGTGTTTTCCCATTCGTATTCGCCCCAGAAATCATCGATCATGAGGAATCCGCCGTTCATGAGATGCTCGCGAAGCAGTTGCGCCTCCTCATCCATCAATTCGAGCGAGCCGGTTTCGATCGTGTAGAGGAACGGGCATTCCTTCATTTTTGGATCGAGGATGGAGACGATGATCGGCTCCGGATTGACGCGGATGGCGGTCATTTGCTGGAGGCGGAAGGAGAAATTCAAGTCGCTGTCCGGGTAGTCGGTGGCCCAGTTGCGATGATTTTCCGGCCGGAGCCGGACGAAGCGGAACGTGTCGTCCGGAAAGCGCGGATCGTTTTCCCATAGAGCCACGCCGTTGCGGTCGGCAGGCAGCCCCGACGGGTTTCGTCGCGAGTATTGGGCGGATGCTGAGGCGCTCAACGCGAGCGACAGGACAACGGGGATGATGGAACGGTGATTCATGGCGACGGTGGCAGACGAACGAGAAACTCCAACGCCAACTCGAAACGCGGGTTTTCTTCCAGAGCTTTCAGGACTTCCCGCCGGGCGGCTTTGGGGTCGGAATCGAGCAGCAGGGTGGCGAGTTCGTAATGCAGGCGGCTGGCGTCGCGGGGCTCAAGGGCGAGCAGGGATTTGAAGGCTTCGCGGGAGCGCCCGGCGGCCCCGGTTTCCTTCGCGGCGGCGGCCAGCTTGCGATAGGCCTGCTCTTGAAATGGATTGGTTTCCAGCATGCGGTCGGCGGTGGCCAGCCGGTCCGGAGCAGGAAGCGAGCCACTGAGCTCCACCAAACGGGCGGAGGCTTCGGAGGAGTTTGAATCGATTTGCAGGAGCTTGGTGAGGGCGGCGCGCTCGCCCGCTTCATCGCCGAGTCCGCGGCAGACGAGGGAGAGCGCCTGATAGGGATTGTATTCCTCGCGGTTATCGGGCTCGGCGGCGATGATCGTATCTAGCAGCGTCTTCGCTTGATTCCAGTCCTTGTCCTCCATCAGCTTGGAAACCCACATCATGGAGGCGGCATAACGCTTGGGGTTGGCGGTGACCCATACCGCGGGATCCTCGCGGTAGGCGATGTATTCGGCGTCGGCCATGGGCGACCAGTCGAGGTCGGGGCCGTAGGCGGTGGCGAGTTTTTTGGCGAATTCCTGGAAGGCTGATTCGAGTTCGGCGATCGGTAAAGTGCGTTTGGCGAGAGCTTGGTCCAATGGCTTTCCTGCCGACAGGTCTGCTAGAATGGAATGCATGGCCCCGATCCCAAAGCGGCCGATGATGAATTCGACGACCAGCGAAGCGTGATAGTAGCCGAACATGATGTCCGGTCCGGCGAAGGACTCGTTGAGTTTCACGACCTCCGGCATTTTTCCTGATAGAAATCGCTCGCGATACTCCGCCGTCATCTCCTGGCCCCAGCCCGGAGCGACTTGGCGTTCCTCGTAAACGCTGATGCCTTCCGAGAGCCAGCGCGGAATCCGGTGGCGGGTAGCATCCAGCGTGATCGTGTGGGCCATTTCATGCCACAACACCGCTTCCCAGTTGGCCCGGCCGAGTCGTCCGCGCGGGCTGGTCATGGTGATGAGCGGGCCGAAACACACCCCAAGAAACGCCTCGCCACCCGGCAGCCCGAAGGTGCGGATCGCGAAATCCTCCTGCTTCGGAAGCATTTCCACCATCACCGGCTGGGCGAGGGAAATCTTGTATTTGTCTGCTAGAGTCCGCTTGGCGCGCGCGGCGAGTTCCAACGCGCGGTCGCCGAACACCGCCATGTCTTCCGGCGACATGCGCAGTCGCACGCCATCTTTTTCACGCACGGGGTAGCCCTTCAGCTTGTCGCGCAGGGTGATTAGATTGAACGCGGCGACGTTGTAGGGATCGGCGTCGTGGGCGAGCGCCACGTTTTCCCAACCTTCCTCCATCTGGCCGAAGCGGAGTTGATTGGAACCCAGTTCCAGCCGGATCGACGGGTCGCGAGGGTTTTCCTCACTCGCTTGGCGGAGAAATTCGATTGCTTCGGCAAATCGATAATGTGCCGCCAGAGTGACGCCGACGGTCTTCGATACAATTGGATTGGTCCGCCAGAATTTGCGCGCTTCCTTGAGCGCTTTTTCCGCTTTTTGGGTGTCTTCTTCGAGAAATGCGAGAGCCGCCGATTGGGCCCATGCTTCCGGGTGGGCTGGGTTCACCGCGAGGAGTTTTTCGAGGGTCGTCTTCGCTTCCTTGAAATTTTTCCGGCCCGCGAATTGTTCCGCCTGGAACAAGAGGGCGGCGGTGAATTTGGGATTGGCCTGCAGCGCGAGATCGGCGTAGGTGAGAATTCCATCGTCCGGTTTCCGCTGGTCTTGCGGGAGTTCGAGGCCTGATTTCGCCATGCCTAGCAGGAACTCCGGATCATTCGGAAACTTCTTCAATCCCTCACGGAAATTTTCCCCAGCCATCTCCCGGTCATGATTGGCGAGGGCAAGTTGGCCGATCGCCAGATATGCTTCACGGCCAGCCGGGTCGGCTTTTTTCGCGGGTTCCAGATAGCGGTTCAGCACTTGTTTCGCATCGAGACCGGCGGCGAGCAGCAGCTCGCCGAATGCCACGGTGGCCCGTGAGTCACCGGCTGCTGGCGGCGCGGGTTCCACTTGAAGCGCCC
>JBGSTM010000304.1:0-18469 GCA_041736495.1 Akkermansiaceae bacterium | reverse complement strand
GGCGGTTACGGCGGAGATCGCCGTGGCGGTGGCGGCGGCTACAAAGGTGGCGGCGGCGGCGACGGCTGGTAAGCCATTCACCTGCTAACTGAACTTTTCAACGGCGCCCGATCCTCCTCACAGGGGATCGGGCGTTTCATTTTCCGGCGGGTGGTGGTCTTTGATTTCGCCTCTTGTTTCTCATTCTCGGACGGGTCATCCTCCCGCCATGGAAAGTCACGAGTGGTTTGAAAATACCGATGAAGGCAAGGTTTTTTACCGGGCGAACTACCTCGGCATCCGATGGACGATCATGACGACCACCGAAAAACGCAACCCGACGTGGACGGACCTGAGGCCGCCGCCGGAAGAAGTCTGGCGGGCCTTGCGCGATGTGGTTTGGAAAAAATACCAACGCAAGCGCTGCCCCTGGGAGCGGGTGGCCGATTTGGACAAGATCCTGGGCGATGAGCCCCTGCCGAAGCCGGGGCGTTAGGGAAGCGCTTGCTCCACCGTGACGTTTTCCGCGCCGAGCAGATCACGCAGGCGGGTGCGCAGCGAGCTTTCCACGGTGTCCAGCAGTCCGCTTTTTTCCGCTTCCTGGCGCATTTGTTCGCGCAGCTCGCGGAGGATCTGAGCGCGGTCCGCGGGTTGGATCTTGTTGAGCCAGCCGCTGTCCTCGCTGAGCACGTCGAAGTCGATCAACTCGACGGACAGCACTTCGGGTTTGGGAAAGTTCGCGACGGGCTTGCCGTTTTCCATCCGCAAGGAGATTCCGTCCTTGAGCCGATAGCCGCCCTTCACCGTGTAGTGGCCGCGGACGATGAGTTTCTTGGTGCCGAGCGGGACATTGTACAAGCTTTCGGATTTTTCGATGGTGCGGGTGGCGCTCATCCGCATTTCAAGCAGCGAAAGCTCGGATATTTCCGCGCTGCTGGTGATCTCGGCGCGGCCCTCGACGATGTGGGTGTCGGTGTTGGTGATGGCACCGAGCACTTGCTGCAGGCTGCGCTCGATGCTGTTTTTTGTGCCGGTGAGCGTGCGCTCGATCGGGCGCAGGACGAGGAAATACGCGCCGCAGAGAATGGCCGCGAGGGTGAGTCCACGGCGCAGGGTTTTCCACATTTCCACCCGGTGTTGCATGGGCGGAGGATACAACGCCAAGTCCGTGGCTGAAGAAATTTTTCAGAAATTCTAAACCGCCAGTGCGGCGCTTACATTTGGAAGGTTGACGGAGGAAATTTCCGCGACGGGCTAACCTTCCGTCGTGGCAAACCCAATTCACACCGCTTCCGCGAAATACCCATGAAAATCCATCAGAAATTCACCAGGCGAGGCGGCCTTTTTTCCGCCCTGTTCACGATGTCCGCTCTCAGTGCGGCCCAAGCCCAGGTCACGGTTGACGGCGTTCGAAATGGTGCAGACACCGGTTACACCGAGCGTGCCGTGCAGACGACCACCACCGGCTGGGGCAATGAAAACGCTCTCGCCAACCTTCACACCGCGCAGGATGGATCCAATCTCGCGGTTTTCATCGGAGGCAAGCCCCAGGGAAATGCGATCCTGCTTTTCATCGATTCCAAGCCCGGAGGTGTTTCCTTCATTCCGAAGCCCTTGATCAACTCGGGTGGCGAGGAGGAAACCATCAACAATCTTGGTTCGTCCCCTACGACGGGCCTGACTTTCGAATCGGGCTTCGAACCTGACTATGTGGTCCGGGTCTTCGGAGATGGGAACGGAACAGACAGCTACGTCAACCGCTACAACCTCGTGGCTGGCACCCGCAACTATGTGGGCGAGGCGGGGACCAACAGTCCGGCGGCAAGTGATTTCGTTACCGCGATCCGGTCGGCGTGGGCGAGCGTTCCACCGCCTTACGCGACCATCACCACCGGCGTTGAAATGAAACTCAGCCTGGCCGGACTCGGCGTGCCGTTTGGAGCAGCCCAGCCCATCAAACTCATGGCGGTGCTCGTCACGGGGAATTCCACCGTCGGCTCCAACCAAGTGCTCGCGTCTTGGACCGGTGTGGGCGACATCGGCGCCAATATCAACGCGATCGACTTCGAAGTCGAAGCCGAAGTCCAGACGATTTCCCTGACGGTGGACAACGTCGATACCGACAACGACGGTCTTCCTAACAATGTCGATCCGGACGACGACAACGACGGCTTGCTGGATACCGTGGAAACCGAAACTGGCATCTATCTCTCGCCCGAAGACACCGGCACCAACCCGCTGGTGGTGGATACCGACGCGGATGGCTTCAGCGATTTTGCGGAAATCAACACGCCTTATCCATTCGGATTCCTCTCCAATCCCACCATTCCGACCTTCGCCTCCATGGCGGTTCCCGGAAGTTATACCAATCCCCAGTGGCAGGTGGATGGGTCCGCTGGCAACGCGATGACCCGGAAGGGCACCAGCCTGGCGGACCAGAATGAATGGACGCTTGATTTCAAGATCGCCGCCGCAGGAGTCATCCAATACAAATACGCGGCGAATGGTTCCTATACGAACAGTTGGGGAGCCGCCACTCCGAGTGGAAATTATGAAACCCCCGTCGCGGCATCCGGCTTCCACCGCTTTGCGTTCAACAACGCACCGCCAGTTGCCGGATCCCTGACGCGGATCACCTATGCGACCGAGGCGGAATACCTTGCCGCCTACGGAGTCGCGGCTGGAGACAACGCGGACGGCGACGCCTGGACGGCAGCCCAGGAATACCTCGCCAACACGGATCCCACCAACGGCGATTCGGACGGAGATACCATCCCCGATGACGTCGACGCCGAGCCACTGGTAGCTGAACTCGTCACCCGCGACATCGTCTTCAACGTGGACATGAGAGTGCAAGCCGCACTGGGAATTTTCGACCTGGACTTCGGTCAGGTCGTCGTGGATTTCTTCGAAGGCACCGCAGGTTCACTGCCTGACCTCACGCTGGCGGATGAGAACGCGGACGGCATCTACACCGGCACGCTGACTGGTTTCACCGGTGCGCTCGGTTCCTCGTTCGGAACTTACAAGTTCAAGAACACTGCAAACGGAGCGCCGTCCAACGGCTACGAAGGAAGCATCAACAACCGGACTTTCACGATGCCGGCCGGTGAAACGCCCTTGGAGTTGGCTACGGTCTTTTTTGACGACAACAACGGTTACTCCGGCTGGGCAGCTGCCAACGCGAACAATCAAGGTTCGGCACAGGACTTCGATGGTGACGGCGTGGCGAACGGAGTGGAATATTTCATGGGCCAGACCGGATCGTCATTCACCCCGAATCCCCAGCCAGCGGGTGGAGTAATTGCCTGGCCCCACAGCGCCACGGCATTCGGTGCCACCTTCGAGGTGTGGATCTCGGACAATCTGTCCACATGGGAGAAAAAGACCCAGGATGCCGTCGATAGCGGTGGATTCGTCACTTACACGCTGCCTCCGGGAGAACCGAAGATATTTGTCCGGCTCGAAGTGATCACTCCTTGAACCGGTCCTGACCGGAATTCCCAATCCCCGGGTGGCGGCAGCAATGCCGCCACCCTTTTTTGTGCCTCTCTCCAAGTCGCGGAAATTTCGAGGCTTCGGGTATTTTGAGGATTGCCGGATAATTAGGATTTGTTTAATTTTTTCCGAAGAGCTGTGGGAAAACGGTTCCCAACGCCCGATTCAGGCTTTTCACTCTCCCGCCCGTGCCCAAATCCCTGAAAATCCTCATCGCCTGTGGTGGCACTGGCGGCCACCTGTTTCCCGGAATCGCCGTGGGAGAAGCCCTGCGCGCCCGTGGCCACGAGGTGATGCTGCTGATTTCGGAAAAGAAGGTGGATTCCGAGGCCTCCGCGAAATACACGCACCTGAATTTCAAGACCGTGCCCGCCGTGGCCAAGCCACCGACGCTCTCGCCGCGGATGCTGCCGTTCTTGTGGAAACTCTGGGGCTCGATCGGCCAGTGCAAGGCGATCATCCGCGAGTTCAATGCGGACGCCGTGCTCGGCATGGGAGGCTTCACCTCGCTGCCGCCGGTGTATGCCGGGCACAAACTCGGGCTGAAGACGTTCATCCATGATTCGAACGCCAGGCCCGGCCGCTCGAACGTGATGACCAGCCGTTTCTGCACCCGTGTTTTTCTCGGGCTGGATGCGGCGAAAGCGTTTTTTCCCAATCGCGAGACGGTCACCACAGGCACTCCGGTCCGCCCGGAAATCATGAATCTGCCTTCCCGCGAGGAAGCTGCGACGCTCTTCGGACTCGATTCCGCGCGGCCGACCATCGTCGTCACCGGCGGTAGCCAGGGCGCGCGGCGGTTGAACGAATTGAGCGCCCAGGCCGCCGCCAGCCTGCCGCCGGAGACGCAGGTGCTGCACATCGCCGGCGCGCTCGATTTTCAGCGGGTTTCCGAAATCACCCTGGGCCGCGCGGGCTACAAGGTGCTCGGGTTTTGTGCGCAAATGGCGTCCGCCTACGCGGTGGCCGATCTGATCATCGCCCGGTCCGGGGCATCCAGTCTGACGGAAATCGCGATCGCCGGTCTGCCATCGATTCTCGTTCCGTATCCCTTCGCCGCCGACGACCACCAGACGCGCAACGCCGAGGTCTTCGAGTCCGCCGGTGCCGCCACGCTGGTTCAGGAATGCGACCTCACTGCGGAAAAACTCGCCTCATTGGCGACTTCCATCCTGCAAGACTTGCCAACGTACAAGCGCATGGCAAAAGCGGCGCGCGCACTCGCCGTCCCGGACGCCGCGGACCGGGTGTGCGCCGCCATCGAAGCCACTCTCACGCCATCATGATCGAACTTAGCAAACGCCTCACCGACCGGAGCACTCCTCTCCACATCCATCTCATCGGCGTGGCCGGATCCGGCATGAGCGGGCTTGCGTTGCTGCTGCTGGGCATGGGCCACAAGGTGAGCGGGTCGGACAAGGTGACCACGGCCGAAACCGAGCGGATGCAGGGAGTCGGCCTGATTTTTTCCTCACCCCACACCGCCGCCGCGGTAAAGAAGGCGGACCTCGTCGTTTATTCATCCGCCATCAAGCCGGAGAACCCCGCCTACGCCGCTGCCAAAAAAGCGAAAATCCAGCTCCTCCGCCGCGCCGAGTGCCTGGCTGCCATTCTCCACACGAAAAAAGGCATCGTCATTTCCGGAACCCACGGGAAAACCACCACCTCATCGATGACCGCCCACGTCCTGCGCGAGGCCGGCCAGAAACCCAGCCACTACGTCGGCGCGGAAATCCCCATCCTCGGTGCGAACGCGAAATGGTCCGAAGACGGCGAATACATGGTCGCGGAAGGCGATGAAAGCGACGGCACGCTGGCTCTCTATCGCCCGGAACACGCCGTGATCCTCAACATCGAGGCCGAGCATCTCGATTTCTATCGGGACATCGGCCACATCAAGGAAGTCTTCACCAAGCTCGCCGACCAGACATCTGGAAAACTCGTTTATTGCGCCGAGGATCCGGTCGCCACCGAAGTCGCCGCCGGCCGCGAAAACGCCGTTTCCTACGGCTGGGAGGACGCTGACTACACGGCCACGGATCTCCGCGATCTCAAAGGCTCCTCCGCGTTCACCGTGAAGAAAAAGGGCGAAGCGCTCGGCGACGTCGAGCTCGGCATCCCCGGAAACCACAACGTGCTCAACGCGCTCGCCGCCATCGCGCTGGCGGATAGTTGCGGCGCGGAGTTCTCCCTCGTGGCCCGCGCCCTGGCCACCTTCGCCGGGGCCAAGCGCCGCTTCGAAACCAAATATCTCTCCGCGAACTATCGGATCATCGACGACTACGGGCACCATCCGTCCGAGCTCGCCGCCACGCTTCAGACCGCCCGCTCGCTCAAGCCGAAGCGGCTCGTCGTCTTCTTCCAGCCCCACCGCTACACCCGGACGCAGGCGCTGGCCGATGATTTCGGGAGGGTCCTGCAAGCCGCCGACCTCGTCTTCATCACTGATGTCTACGCCGCTTCGGAAAAACCGATCAAGGGCATTTCCGGCCAGACTCTCGTCGATGCGATGAAGGAACACGGCGACATCCCCGCCACCTATCTGCCAGACCTGGCGACGGCGCACCACACCATCGGGCATGCGCTCCAGCCCGGCGACCTGCTCATTACGCTTGGCGCAGGAAACGTCCACGAAGCCGGCACCCGCATCGCCGCCGATCTCAAGATTCTTGAGGAAATGCGCGCGCTCATGCCACCCGGCGAGATCGATGGAAAGCTCTACGAGCCGATGAGCCGCCACACGACTTTGTTAGTCGGCGGCCCGGCGCAATACTGGGTTGAACCTCACAGCTTCTACGGCTTCGCGTTCCTCGTCGATTATTGCCGCGAGCGCGGCATCCCGGTGCGCGTCGTCGGCCGTGGATCGAATCTGCTAGTCCGCGACGGCGGCATCCGCGGCGCGGTGATCCACCCGACCGGCGGTGTGTTTTCCGAAGTCACGGTCGACGGACGCGGCCACGTCACTGCCGGGGCGGGCGTGCGGTTGAAAAAGCTCGCCAGCATCGCCGGCGGCAGCGGCATCGGCGGCTTCGAGTGGATGGAAGGCATCCCCGGCAACGTCGGCGGCGCGCTGCGCATGAATGCCGGGGCAATGGGCATCGAGACCTTCGACCAGGTCGTCCGCGTCACTTTCCTCGATGAGGACGGAGTCATTCGCACCCGCGAGCGTGAGGAAATCGTTGCCCAATACCGGAACGTCGCGGAACTCCGCCGGAACTTCGCGTTGCAGGCCGTTTTCAAGGGGAAAAACGACACTCCGACCAACATCAAGGAGCGCTGGGACGCGTCGCGCGAAAAGCGCAAGTCGTCCCAACCGATCGCTGCCTCGGCTGGCTGCACGTTTAGAAATCCCGAGTTTATCCCCGCCGGTCGCGTGATCGACTCGATGGGCCTCAAAGGCACCACCTGCGGCCACGCGGCAGTGTCTGAGGTCCACGGAAATTTCGTCGTCAACCAGGGTGGCGCGACGGCGTTGGAAATTCTAACGCTCATCGAGTTTATCCAGGAAAAAGCCCGTGACGAGCGCCAGGTGGAGCTCGAAACGGAAATCAAGATCCTCGGCGACGACGAACCCTCATTCTAACTCCAACACGAAAATGCTGAGCGGAAAAAAAATCGCAGTGCTGATGGGCGGTCCGGGGTCGGAGCGCGAGGTCTCGCTCGCCTCGGGAAAAGCCGTGCTGAAGGCGTTGTTAGGACTCGGGCTGGACGCGGTGCCGGTCGATGTCACGACCACTCAAATTGATCTGCCGGAAGGCACGGACCTCGCTTTCAACGTGATTCACGGCACCTTCGGCGAGGACGGGCAACTCCAGGACGCGCTCGAAGCACTTGGCGTCCCCTATACCGGAGCCGGTTCCGTCAGCAGCAAGCTCGCGATCAACAAGTCCCTCGCAAAAGAAAAATTCCTCGCCGCCAGAGTGCCCACCGCGCGGTCCGAGACGGTTTCCCTCAGCTCCGGCTTGGTTCCGGAGCTTTCTATCAAGGCGCCGCTCGTCATCAAGCCGCCGCTGGAAGGGTCCAGCGTCGGCATTCAGATCGTGAAGTCGCAGGACGACGTGCCTGCCGCTCTATTGAAAGCCGCGGAGAAATACAACGAGGTGCTCATCGAGGAATTCGTCGAAGGCATGGAGCTAACGGTCGGAATCCTCAACGATCTCACCTTGCCCATCGTCCACATTTCGCCTCCGGACGGGGTGTATGACATGGCGAGCAAATACCCCTGGCTCAGCGGTGCGAAGGGCAGCGAATACTTCTGCCCGGCGGATTTGGATCTCGAAACCACCATGGCGGTGCAGGCCGCGGCGCTCGCCGCGCACCGTTCGCTCGGGGTGGAAGTGTATTCGCGGGTAGATGTGCTGTTGGATTCGCAAAACCGGCCCTTCGTGCTGGAAGCCAACACCATTCCGGGTATGACAGAGACGAGCTTGCTGCCCAAGGCGGCGGCTGCCATTGGAATTTCCTTCCCCGAGTTGTGCAAGACGATCGCCGAGATTTCCCTCAAACTCCGTTCCTGACATGTCAAAACGCCAAACCAGCAAAGTCCGCCGCCACCAGCGCTCGAAGGTGCTGGAGGTCCGTGTCATGTCGCCGCGCATCGCCTGGTTGGGATTCCTCGGGCTGCTCGGCGGAATGACGAAATACGCCTTGGCGCTCGCTGCGGTCGTCGGTATCGGCTGGGGCGTCTGGCAGGGGATCCAGCGGGCGTTTTACAGAAACCCGGATTTCCAGCTGAAGATCCTCGATCTCAATGCGAATCCGGTCATCGACGAAGCCGGCCTCGCCGAAATGATCGGAATTTCACCGCCGCCCAGCCTTTTTGACATTGATGTGGAGGAGGTGACCACGAAACTCAGGGCCATGCCCGGAATCGCCGAAGCCCGCGCGGAACGGCACCTGCCCGGCAAGCTGATGGTGCGTGTGGTCGCCCGCACTCCGAAGGCGTGGATCGCATGTCCGGATGCCGGACTTCTGGCCGTGCGCCGCAGCGGCGGGCTCCTCGTGGACCGGGCCGGCGTCGCCTATCCGTGCCCGGACTTGCAGTTGGAGTCGGCGATGAATCTCCCAATGATCCTGCTCCCGCAATCCGGAAAATTTCCAATCACCGCCGGGCAGCCGATCGGTCATCCGGAGTTCGCCCACTGCTGCCGCCTGTTGGATTCCGCGGCGGCGGCGGATCCGGAGTCGTTGGAGTGGATTGATTCGGTGACGCAGGTGAACGCCTGGTCCTTGGTGCTGGTCACCCGGCAGGGCACATCGTCCACCTTCGGGCTTGGAGATCACGAAAGGCAGATTCAGAGTCTGCGCATGGCGATGGACCACTCGAACCAAAAAGGCTACTCCATCGCCACCATCAACCTCATCCCCAAACACAACATCCCCATCACATTGCGCAACGAATCCGCCATCCCCCGGGCGATTCCCGTTGCCGAACCGAGCCCTCAGGAAATCCGGGAAGACCGCCGCACGCGTGATCTGAAAAACCTTCTCAACCGCAACTGATTTCTCTTCGCAATCCAACCTCACATGGCACGTCGCACAAAAATCCACGTCGGACTCGAGATCGGCACCAGCAAGACCTGCATTGTCGTCGGTGAGGTGAAGGCGGACAGCGCGGTCAAGATTCTGGGCATCGGCGTGACCAAATCCGCCGGCGTCCGCAAGGGGGAGATCTATGATTTCTCCCAAGCCCGCGCCTGTCTCAAGGACGCGCTGGCCAAGGCGGAGGACGCCAGCGATGTGGAAATCGGCAGCGTGTTCCTCGCCGTCACCGGCGCCCACATCCAGGGCGTGAACCACCGCGGCACCTATCGTCTGCCTGATGGCGAACCGACCGTCACCGCCGAGCATGTCGAGGAGGCGCGCACCATCGCCCGCGAGGTCCACATCCCGCCGGACCACGTCTATCTGCACCCGATCATCCGGAACTATCTGCTCGACGGCCTCGAGCATTCCAGCACGCCGGTCGGGCTTTTCGGAAAAACCGTGGAAGCGGATTTCCACGTCGTGCACGGCATCGGCACCCGCATCCAGAACAGCATCAAGCTGGTGCGCGAAATGCCGCTGGAGGTGGATGATATCGTTTTTTCGCCCATCGCCACCGCGCAGATGGCGCTCGACCGCGAGCAGCGGGAACGTGGTGCGCTCGTCATCGACATCGGTGGTGGCACCACCGACTACGCGCTCTATCTGAACGGGGCCATCGCAGCGTCCGGCTGCATCCCCGTCGGCGGCGACCACGTCACCAACGACATCCACCTCGTCACAGGCCTGCCGTTTTCCAAAGCCGACCGCCTGAAAATCATGGAGGGCGACGCTTCCGCCGACCCGGCGAAATCGGTGGGCACCGCCAAGCTAACGGACGACCGCGGGTTCGCCGAGGTCGAAGTCGGCCGCGGCATCCTCAATGAGATTATCCGCCAGCGGCTGGAGGAAACGCTCAAGCTGGTGCGGTCGCGGCTGCCCGCCGGAGCGGTGGAGGCGATCGGTGCCGGAGTCTTCCTGACCGGCGGCACCAGCCTGATGCGGGGGTTCGACGGACTGGCCTTCGACGTCTTTGGCCGCGACATTTACCGCCCCGAGCCGCCGGAAGTGAGCGGGGCGCACGCAAGTTTCAAGGACCCCCACTACGCCACCGCCATCGGACTGATCCGTTACGCCCAGATATTGGAAACCGAGCGCGCCGCACCTCCCGGCCTGTTCGGAAAGATCGGCCGCATGTTCTGGCCGTTTGGAAAATAGGAATTTCAAATCTCAAATCTCAAATCCCGTCTCCGCCATGATCCCCTACACCCGCGATCCCCACCAAACCATTCCCACGTCATCCGTGAAAATCATCGGTCTCGGTGGTGCCGGAGCCAACATGCTAGAGCGGATCGCGCTCGACGGCATGGAAGGCGCTGAATTGTTAGCGCTCAATACCGACGTCCGCACGCTCGCCACCTGCCTCGCCCGCGAGAAAATCCAGCTCGGCGTGAACCTCACCAAGGGCCTCGGTTCCGGTGGTGATCCGGAACTCGGCCACCAGGCCGCGCTCGAAGCGGAGGAACAGATCCGTGCTTCGATCAAAGGCCGCCGCATCGTTTTCCTCTGCACCGGCCTCGGCGGTGGAACCGGCTCCGGTGCCTCGCCGATCATCACGCGAATCGCCCGCGAGGAGGGTGCGTTCGTGGTGGTTTTCGCCAGCATGCCGTTTGCGTTTGAAGGAAAGCGCCGCCGCGAGCAGGCAGAGACCGCGCTCAACGAACTTGCCGTTCTATCCAACGCGTTGGTCACCTTCGACAATAACCGCATGGGCGAGCTCGTGCTCGCCAAACAAGGCATCCACGAAGCCTTCGGCGCGGCGGACCACATGATCTGCGAGTCGATCAAGGCGGTCATCCGTCTCGTCGTTAGACCGGGCCTCATCAACGTGGGCCTCGACGACCTGATGAGCGCGCTGCGGACCAACCGCTCGCGATGCCTCTTCGGCTCCGGCATCGCCGAAGGCAAGGACCGCGCGATCAAGGCTTTGAGAAACGCGCTCAACAGCCCCTTGCTCGACCAAGGCACCTTGCTGAAAGACGCGCAAACCGTGCTGGTCCATCTATCCGGCGGCGAGGATCTGACACTTTTCGAAATCGAGCTTCTCATGCAGCGGCTGCAGAAATTCGTCCCGGACAAGGCGCACGTGCTCTTTGGCGCGGCCATCGATCCGGCGATGGGCGATTCGCTTTCCATCACCCTGATCAGCGCGCTGCCTGAGGATTTTCTCGCCATGGCACCAAGAGAAACCCTCAGCCACCGGTCGCAGGAAACTCCGATCCTTGATCCGACATCCGGATTCACCCCGCCACCGGTGAAAGTCGCGGCTTTTGAGGCTGCGCTGGCGCGTGAGCCCGAGGTGGAAGCGGATTTGGAACCTACGTTTGCCTTACCTGCGGCCGCGCCGGTCCGCACCCCGGAACCTGCACCCGCACCCGCACCCGCACCCGCACCCGCACCGGTGCGTGAGGCTCCTGCGGTTTCCCCGCTTTCCAAGTTCCGCAAGACCACCGCCGACGTGGCCGCGGCGAGTTCACCCGGCTTGTTCGACAGCGATCGCCCGTTCGCCGAGCCTGAAATCGCCCCCAAACCGGCCCCACCCGAGCGCGATCTATCCGCCTTTACCTTCACCGATCCGGTCGCCCGGCCTGAGGAATCCGACGATCCTGAAGTGGAAGTCGAAAATGAAGAGGAACTCCCCGCAACCCCGGAGCCCGTCGAGGAGGAAGTTGTGATCGTGGAACTCCGCGAGGAGAGTTACACGGCGGCGGAGGAAACCCATCCCGAGCCCATCGAGGATATTGAAGTGCCCGAGCCTACGACTCCAAGCTTCATCCCGGCGGCCCGCAAAAGACCTTCGCTAGTGGCTCCGTGGGGAAAGGCCAAAGCATCCGAGCCACCTGAAAAAAATCCGGAAGCCGACGTGTTCGCGGATTTGGAGCCACCTGCCGAGACGCCTGCTCCGGTCGCTGCCACGGATGCGGAGCCGCCCAAACTCAAGCTCGGGGTCAAGCCTAGCGGCGCACAGAACGAGCTGTCACTGGATTCCGCCCCACGCGGCCGCTTCGAGGGCGAAACTCCGAACGTGTTCGAAGGCGAGGACCTCGATCTCCCACCCTTCCTGCGCAAGAAAAAATAAGCGACGATGAGCCAGCTTGAATCATTGGAAATCCCGGGGCATGTCTCGCTGGCGGAAGGAGAGGGAGGTATGCGGAAAATCGTCGTGGAGACACGCGCCAGTCTGGCGGAAGTCTATCTGCACGGAGCCCAGGTCACCCGTTTTGAGAACCGCGGAAAAACCCCTCTGCTCTTCATGAGCGAGGCCAGCAATTTCAACCACAAGATGCCGATCCGCGGTGGCGTGCCGGTGATTTTTCCATGGTTCGGCCCTCGCGAGGGATTGCCCGGTCACGGGTATGCGCGCACCGTGGAATGGGATCTGAAAAAAACCTCGCTGTCACCCTATGGAGCGGTTAGCCTTCAGTTTGAACTGCCCCGTCTGGGAGATTTCAAGGTTGAGTATCTCGTCAAGATCGGCGCGGAACTTACTCTGGAACTCGTCGTCACGAACGACGGCGAAAGGGAGTCCGAATTCGAAACCTGCCTGCACACCTATTTCAAAGTCAGTGACATCAACGATATCTCCATCACCGGGCTCTCCAAGTACGGGTTCTTCAATCAGCTGACCGAAACCAACATGGTGGAGACCGCCAGCGAACTCAGGATCTCCAGTGAGATGGACCGCGTTTATTACGACACGACCTCGTCGGTCGAAATCAGGGATCCCGGCTATGGCCGCAAGATTCGCATCGAAAAGTCCGGCTCGAACTCCACCGTCGTCTGGAATCCCTGGATCGACAAATCCATCCGCATGCCCGACTTCGGCGACGAGGAATACCTCGGGATGGTCTGCGTGGAATCGGGCAACATCGGGACTAACAAAATCACCCTCCCGGCCGGCGGAAGTTCGGTACTCCAGGTGGTAATGGGCAGCGAGAAGCTGCTCCCCTGATGTCCGCCAAAGCAACTTGGAAAGTCAGCGCCGCCGTGATGGCGAGCCGGGTCCTCGGACTCGCACGGGAAATGATGTTCGCCGGGCTGTTCGGCGGCAGCAAGTGGATGGATTGTTTCTATCTGGCATTCAAGGTGCCCAACCTGCTGCGCGACCTGTTCGCGGAAGGTGCGCTCTCTCAGGCGTTCGTCACCACGTTTTCCAAAAAACTCAAAACCGAGGGCGACCCGTCCGCCTGGGCGCTGGCGCACAAGATGATGACGCTTGCCGCGGTGTTCATGAGCGGCGTAACGCTGCTGGGAATCCTCGCCGCACCTTGGATCGTCGATCTTCTGACCTCGCTCTCACGAAGCGGGAACTCTCCCCGGATCTACAACCCGGCGGAAATCGCGCTGACGGTGACGATGGTGCGCGTAATGTATCCGTTCATCCTGCTGGTCTCGCTGGCCGCGCTGGTGATGGGGATGCTGAATGCGAAAAACGTCTTCGGCATCCCGGCGCTTTCCTCGTGTTTCTTCAATCTCGGTTCGATGATCGGGGGCGCATCCATCGGTTATTGGATGGATCCCCAGTGGGGGCCGCGGAGCTTGATCGGATTCTCCATCGGCGTGGTGATCGGCGGGCTCGCGCAGCTGGTCTGCCAGTTTCCAGCGCTGAAAACCGTGGGCTATCGGTTTGTGGCGGATTTCAAGTGGAAGGATTCCGGAGTGCGGCAGATTCTGAAACTCATGGGTCCGGCGGTGATCGCCGCCTCGGTCGTGCAGATCAACGTGGTGGTGAACGCGATGTTCGCCTACGGGGTGGGTGAGGGGGCTGTCAGCTGGTTGAGTTACGCGTTCCGCCTGATGCAACTGCCGATCGGCGTGTTCGGTGTGGCGGTGGCAACGGTGACGCTGCCCACTCTATCAAGGGCGGCGGTGGACGGAATCGGCGAGGATTTCCGGCCGACCTTGGCGAAGGGCCTGCGGCTGGTAGCATTTCTCGTCCTACCGTCCACGCTCGGTTTGGTTTTGTTGGCGGAACCGGTCGTGAGCGTGCTTTACGAGCGTGGAGCCTTCGACGCGACCGACCGCCTGCAGACGGCAGGCGCGCTGCGGGCCTACGGTTATGGGCTGCTCTTCTACGCGTGGCTCAAAGTCCTCCAGCCGGCTTTTTATGCCATCGACAAGCGCTGGTTCCCGATGATGGTGAGTTTCTTCGCGCTGGCGCTGAATCTTGGATTCAACTACTTCTTCGTGTTCGTGATGAAGTGGGGTCATGAATCCCTCGCTCTAACCACCAGCATCACGGCATCGGTGAATTTCGTGATCCTGTTCCTTGCGATGCGCAAGTTCGCGGGTGATTTGGGAACCGTCGGGTTGCTGGTTCTGTTCGGTAAACTTCTCTTCGCGGGTGCCGCAATGGCAGGAGTCTGCATCGCCGCGAACCGTTTCCTTTTCAACGACCTGACCTCGATCCGGTTCTTGCTCAAAGTGACTTACCTCGGCGTGACCATCGGCTTGGCATCGGTCGTCTACTTCATGGCATCCAAACTCATGCGTGTGTCGGAAGCTGAGGAAGCGCTCGGGATGATCACCCGCAAGCTGCGGCGGTAGGTCGCACCTGGAGCGTGGTTATTTCAGCTCCCGGCGCATTTCCACGATGCTGTCGCGGATTTCGAAAATCGAGCTGCGGATGTGATCCAGGGCCGCCCGCTGGTCGGGGTCGCGCTCGAGATCGGTGAGCTGCTGGCAGGCACCGACCGCTTCGTTGAGCCAGTTGAGGCAGCGCTTGAGAACGGCAAGCACGAATCCGGCCTCGGGCTGATAGCCGCTGCTGCGGCCGTAAAGAACTCCGGCGAGTTTGCCGCTGACTTGCAGGAGATTGGTGATCAACAAATAAGACGGAGTGCCCGGGCCTGCGTCGCGCTCGATCACATCCATGGCCCGCATCGCGAGCTCCTGGGCCTTGGCCTGCAGCGGATGGTCCTCCTCGTCATCCGGGTAGGTTTCGTCGTCTTCCTCGTCGTCATCGAAATCATCCGTGTCGGCATCCTCCTCGTCGAAGCCGAGAAAATCATCCCCGCCGCGGGAGCTGCCCTGGTTGCTGAAGTCATCCTCGTCCCCGGCTTCGTCGCGATCGGCGAGTGCGTCGAGCAGACCGTCCCAACCCATGACAAACGCCTCTTTCTGTTCGCTGTCCGAGTCCTCCATGTATTTCTCGAGCACCTCCTGATAGGCGTCGGTCAGGCGGTCGGATTCCTTCAGCCGTTCCTCCCAGGCGAATTCGTCGAGTTCTTCGGAAATGTCAGGTTCCGGCCCGTCCGGATTCCGGCGCCGGATCACCTGGGCCATGAAGTCCCGCATGGAATTGAGGTTGGCGAGTTTCTGCGCCTCTTCGGCGTCCTCGTCCATTTCCCACTCGTGCGGGGAAATCGTCAGTTTGAAGGAGTAGGTCTCGATGACCACCCGGCCGTTGATCTCGCTGAACCATTCCAGATAGAGCGTATTCCGCCACTCGTGGGGAATGTCCTGGTGGTTTTGATAGAGTTCGTGGAACTCCTCCTCGCTCACGGTGGGCACCTTGTTTTTCCGCGAGGCGGTCATGTCGCCGACGATGCCTGCCTGGTCCACGTCGAGGGCCTCCGCGTCGGGATTGGATTTCGGAGATGGATTCTCGAACTGGAGCCGCGTGCCGGCGAGGTCCCGCCAGCAGTCGCCGTCCAGGTTCAGGATCAACGGCTCGTCCCGGCCAGCCAGCCAGATGCGCCCGGTCGTGTGTCCCTCGACGGTGTTGTCAATTTCGCCGTGGGCGACCGCATCTTCGATCCTCCATGCCATGGGTGGCAGTTTCTTCTTCCCCGGGCCCACTCGTCAAGCCAAGCGTCTCGGGGGATTCCTCCCGCCGTCCGCATCAATAATGCCGTTTTCCTGGCAGCACCGAATACTCGTGGGCCAGCAAGAGGGCCTCCTCACGGCAAAGTTCTTGTGACGGGATCATCCGGTGCTCCGGGGGTAGGGTCATTTGCCGGAAAAACTCGGAATCATCGAAGCCGATCGCCGCGGCATCCTCGATCCGGAAGCCATAGTGGATCTTTCCAATTCTTGCCCAGTGGATCGCGCCGAGACACATCGGACACGGCTGCCCGGTCGTGTGGATCTCGCAGCCTTCCAGCGAGAATGTTCCTAACCGGCGACAGGCGTCACGGATGGCGGTGATCTCGCCGTGTGCGGTCGGATCGTTGTTAGCGAGCACCTGGTTCCAGCCCTCGCCGACGATGGCTCCCTCTTTCACCACCACGGCGCCGAAAGGTCCGCCCGCACCCTGGTTCATGCCGGCACGGGCCAGTTCGATGGCGCGGCGCATGAATGCTTCGTCGTTGCTCATGTCGGGAATCTCGCATTCCGGGCGGCAATCAGCGATCAAAAAAAATCGCCCCAGAGCGTCACGAGACGGCGGTTTTCCAGCAGGTCGATCTTCTGGAGAATGCCGAATTGGTTACTGGCAATCTCATGCTGCCCGCCACATATTCGCGCCGAATCCATGAGCGCCCTACCTGATAAGAATTTGTCACCCATGAGTCCTCCCTCCCCGCCAAGCCGCAAGCTGGCCGCAGAAGAAATCAACCGAGTCATGTCGCGGTTTCCGCTCATCGTCCGAATCCTCGGCGAATTGGAGGAGTCGCCGATCCCGCTGCCCGGTGACGGCGACATCCGCCATGGCTGCGAGAGAGCCCTCACCGGAATCCTTTCCGAACTGGCCCGCATCGAACCGGTCCCGCCCGGAAAATCCTCCAAGGCCGAGGAAGCCGCGCAAACCTGGCTTCATGGCACCTCCGCCCACAAGCTCGTGGATGTCGATAAACTCCAGCGCATGCAGCAATTCATCGATTGCATCCTCAATTCCGCCAAACGCTGATTTTCAGCCGGGCCCGTCGCAAAGGAACGCGCTCCTTGTCAGCGCTCGATTCATTCGGTAGTTTCAGGCCATGATCGCCCGGCAGAAGCAGAAATACCCGGTTTCGCCGTCGCTGCGGCAGTATCTCTATCACTTCGACCGCCAGCGGGAGATTCCCAAAGTCTATGATGATCTCTGCCGGTTCAGCGGAGCGGTTCCCTACGAGGATCCGTCCGGGAGGGAAACCTTGTGGCTCTCGGTGATGTTTTCACCTGAGGTCTTCAGCGAACTCCGTCCGCGCCTCACGAGCATCTACACCGAGCTCAAACTCGGGCGCGATGCGGAACAGCACGACCACCTCGTGGTGGACCGCATCGACTTCGGAGATTTTGGCAACTCGAAGCCCTTCCGCATCCGGGTCACCAATCTCTTCAACGACAACTCGGATTACTTCTACGTCAAACAAGCGGACGCCTCGCGCATCTACGGCCTCGAACTCGAGCACATCCTCTCGCCTAACCGGATCAACTATCTGGTCAATGGCAACACCCTCATCGAGGAGCACATCGCGGGAGTCCCCGGAGACGTTTTTATCCGCGACTACCTGCCTCGCCGCGGACTCAACAAGGTGCGGATCGCCAAGGAGTTCACCAAATTCACCGAGCGCAGCTTCATCCGCCTGCTCGGCGACATGCGCAGCGTGAACTACGTGGTGGATATCACGCCGGATTTCGAGGAAGTGCAGTACCGCGTGCGGGCGATCGATTTCGACCAGCAGTCCTACGAGGGAAACGGCAACATCTATCTGGCATTCCGCTTCAACTCGAACCGCAAGGTCACCCGACTCGCCTTCGAGGTGCTCAACCGCAAGAGCATCGACCAATACGTGGCTGAGGAGCACGCGCAGATGGCCCGCCGGGCGAAGGTCGAGAGCAGCAGGCTGCGGGCGCTGCTAGGAATCATGCGGCGGGAAAGCATCGCCCCGCACGAGCACGTCGTCACGCTCGCCCGCGAACTGGACCGGATGCACGCCACCACCGGCTTCGGCGATTGCAAGTCGATGGGCGAACTCACGGCCATGCACATTTCCCTCATGCTCGACATCAAACCGGCCTGACATTCTCTCGACGCCCGTTCCGAGCCTGCCCAAGCTCCCGCCATGAAACGCCTTTTCCTGCTCGACGGCATGGCCCTGATTTACCGGGCGCACTTCGCCTTCATCCAGAATCCCATCCGTAACTCGAAGGGCATCAATACCTCCGCGCTCTACGGCTTCATCAACACGCTGCTCTCGATTCTCGAAAAGGAAAACCCCACGCACATCGGAGTCGCCTTCGACACCTCCGCCCCCACCCCGCGGCACATTCTTTTCCCCGCTTACAAGGCCCAGCGCGACGAGATGCCGGAAGAACTCGCCGCCGCGATCCCACATGTGAAAAACCTTTGCCGCGCGTTCCACATCCCCGTGTTGGAGCTGGATGGTTTCGAGGCGGATGATATCATCGGAACGCTGGTGAAACGCGCCGAGCAGGACGAGTTCCAGTCGTTCATGGTCACGCCGGACAAGGATTTCGCGCAGCT
>JBGSTM010000251.1:0-14742 GCA_041736495.1 Akkermansiaceae bacterium | reverse complement strand
CCGGGTAGCTTCTCTTTCGCAATGGCTGTGCCCCCTTACATGTCCCGAAACATGAACACTACAACCAGCCATAATGAAAACAATGAACGCCTCGGGCGCTTCGGTGAAAGCCGATGCGGACCGTCTTGCTGACTTCGTCCTGTTTACCCAGCGGAGCTGCATTCTGAACCTGTCCACAGAACTCAACAAAGGGAACGTCTCATTCCCGCAGTTCTTCCTCCTAACCTACCTATCCAGCGAAGAATATCTCACGATGTCCGACATTGCGAAAAAGATGGGTCACTCGACGGCAGCCGCTACCGGCCTCGTCGACCGGTTGGAAAAGCTGTCCTACGTTGAGCGTGTGCATGCCGCTGAAGATCGCCGTAAAATCATGGTCCGCATCACCGCCAAAGGTACCGAGCTCGTCTCGAAGATGCGCACGGAAATTGCCAACGATCTGGTCGGCATTCTTGCAGGCATGGACGAAGATCAGGCGGAAACCGTCGAACACACCAAGCGCGCCATTCATGGCCGTGCGATCGCGTGATCTAAGTTTTCTCCACGAAAATATCCAGCTTGGCGAATCCTCTGCGCCTCCGTTACCGTCCCCGGGTGACGGAGGCGTTCCCTTTTTTAGACATCCTGCGTGAAGTGCCCGGCGTGCGTGCCGGATGGGTCGGTCGCGTGCCGGATTTGCCGATCACCGGCGACCGGGACGAGGCGATGAACCAACTCCGCTCCCGTCATGAATCAGCCGTCGCTGACTTCGCCGGACCCACTGCCCCGTGGTGGCGGGCCGAACAAATCCACGGAACCGAAGTCGCGGTGGTTCCCGGAATCCCGCAGATCATGGCACTCGACGGGATGCCGGTGGTCCCGGGAGTGGACGGATTGCTCACCTCCGAACCAGGACTGGTGCTCGCCATCTACATCGCGGATTGCGGGCCGATCTGGCTCGCGGACCGGAAATCCGGAGCGATCGGGCTGCTGCATTCGGGAAAAAAAGGTACCGAGGGGAATATTTTTCAAAAGGCGCTAGAAACCATGGCCGGGAAATTCGGCACCCGTCCGGAAGACGTGGTTTCCGTGCTGGGGCCCTGCATCCGGCCACCCCATTACGACGTGGACTTCGCCGGAGACATCGGCCGTCAAGCGGGACAGGCAAGGGTCGGAAAATTCGTCGATTGTGGATTGGATACCGCCGCCGATCTGGATCGATTCTACAGCTACCGGCTCGAATCCGGCAAAACCGGTCGCATGATGGCGCTGATCACCCGCGACGCGATCTCATGAGCTCGTTGACTCTTCATGCTCCGGCCAAGTTGAACCTGTCCCTCCGCGTGCTTGGCAAGCGGGACGATGGATTTCATGAAATCGATACCTTGATGGTGACGCTGCCCGGCTTGGCCGATCAGCTGGATTTCCATGAAGCCGCCGAATTTTCGTTCCAATGTGATGCTCCCACGGTGCCTTCGGACGAGCGGAATCTGGTCGTAAAGGCGGTGAGAGCCTACGAAGCAACCGTCGGAACCGCCTGCAACTGCTCGATTTCGCTTCAAAAACGGATCCCTCACGGTGCCGGGCTTGGCGGTGGCAGCAGCGACGCAGCCGCGACCCTTTTGGGGCTAAACCGGCTACACGGGTTCAAGCTCGGGGTGGAGGCGCTGCACGAACTGGCGGCGGCGCTGGGCTCGGACATCCCGTTTTTCCTGACGACCGGAGCCGCCCGCTGCACCGGGCGGGGCGAGAAGATCCAGCCGGTTCCGCCGCCTCCCAAGCTGCGGGTTTTGCTGCTGAAGCCGGGATTCGAAGTGCCCACCCCCGATGCCTACCGACGTTGGCAATCGTCCCGCGAAATTTCCGGGATCTCATATGCAGAGCGGAAATTGGATGGCGTTTCCCTCGTCAACGATCTGGAACGACCGGTTTTCGAAAAACATCGGTTTCTCGCCGAGCTCAAACAATGGCTGCTGGAGCGTCAGGAGACTTCCGCTGCACTGTTGAGTGGATCGGGCTCCACGGTTTTCGCCGTGCTGCGCGAAGGAGCGGATGCCGCTGCGCTCGCCCATTCCGCAAGGCTTGAGCTGGATCCCGGACTCTGGTCATGGTCCGGAATCACCGACTGACCGGACCCGGAGCGAGCAATCGACAACTGCATCCAGCACTCCGTTTCCAAACTGAGACAAAGCCCCTTGTGGGAGCCGCTAAAGTCGACGAGAATACGCTGGATGTCCCACCGCTGATTTGGGACCGTTCGTCATTCGATTCATCACCGGGATGCCGGTCGCTTTTCCCATGGTCCCTCCACCCAGTCCGCCCAATATCAAAGTCGCCATCCCTGAGTCGCTCCGGCTCCAGCTGGACGGGTTCCGGCGTCACCTCTGGCGGGTGAAAATCATGGAAGCCATCGCCGCCGGGGTGATCGGGCTGCTGGTATCCTTTCTGCTCGTTTTCGGGCTCGACCGAGTCTGGCAAACACCCGGCTGGGTGCGCTTGGGCATCTTAATTTCGGGCGTGTCGTTATTCGCCGGCTTCGCCCCCTACTGGCTCCATCGCTGGGTCTGGCGGCAGCGGCGCGAAACCCAGCTCGCCCGGCTCATCGCGAAAAGCTACCCGGGCCTCGGCGACCGGTTGCTGGGCGTCATCGAACTCCAGGATCAAACCGGAAACGCGGACACCCTCTCTCCCCGCCTGCGGGAAGCTGCGATGGAGGCCGTCGCGATCGAGACGGGAAAACGCAAGTTGGACGACGCGCTGCCACCGCAGCGCCACCGCCGATGGGCGCTGGCCGCGATTTTCCTGGCCTTGATTTCCGCCGCCGCCTTCACCCTCGCTCCCCGCGCCGGAGTGAACGCCTTCAAGCGCTGGCTCATGCCGCTCTCCAGCACCGAGCGCTACACCTTCACCCGGCTCGAAAATCCTCCTCACTACCGCGCGGTGCCGTTCGGTGAGGCGTTCGAAATCACCCTCACCCTTTCGAAGGATTCCGAGCAGCACCCCGCCACCTCGTCCGGGCGCTACGGACTCCAGTCCACCTTGCAAGCCCCTTTGGAAAAGGACCGCTACGTTTTCACCTTCCCCGGCCAGCAGGACCCCGGAACCATCGTCTTCCACGTCGGCGATCTCCGGCATGAATGCCGCATCGAGCCCGTCCCACGGCCTAGCATGGAAAGCGTCGTCGCCGTAGTCACCTCGCCCGCCTATCTCGGCATTCCGGAAAAAACCGTCAGCCTCAACAACGGCGTGCTCAGCGCGGTCGAAGGCGGAAAAATCCGCATCGACCTCACCGCCAACCGTGCCCTCGCCCAAGCCACTTTCGGGCCCACCCGAGCCCAGACCATCGAGGAGCCCAAGGACAAATCCGCCGCTTACACGCCGGTCGCCGGCAAACTCGAAATCACCGGACTCTCCGCCAGGACGCCGCTCATCGAGGTGGGCTCCGTTCCTTTTGAAATCCCGTTTTCCTGGAGCGACCAGCTCGGGCTCAGTGGCGAGGATGGATTCCGCCTCCGCGTGGATGCCCTGCGTGACGCGGTGCCAACCTGTTATCTCCAGGGGATTGACCGCCAGAAAGTCATGCAGCCCGAGGAAACCGTCGATTTCGAACTGCTGGCCGAGGATGATTTCGGCGTCAAGCTCACCGGCATCGAGTGGTCCGGCCAATTCACCCGCCCGACGGCGGAAGCTCCAGCCAAGGGCGAGCTCAATCTCGCTAACGGAAATTCCGAAGAGCGTCGGATAGCCAAACCCGGATCCTTTTCCCCGGCCGCGTTTGGGATCGCCCCGCAGAAAATCACCCTCCGCGGATACGTGGAGGATTATTTCCCGGACCGCGGCCGCGTTTACTCCGAGCCGGTCATCCTGTATGTCCTGACTCGCGACGAACACGTGCAAATGCTCAAGAGCAAATTCGACAGGAACATCACCGAGTTCGAAGACCTCGCCCGCCGCGAACAGGAATTGCTGGAGGAAAACCAACGTCTCGAGCGCCTCGACGGCGAGGAACTTCAAAAAGAACCCAACGCCAAACGCCTCGAAGCCCAGGAACAGGCCGAAGCCGAAAGCAAGCGCCGCATGGAAAACCTCACCGAGCGGATGGAGGAACTGATGAAGGACGCCGCCCGCAATGGCGACGTCCAGAAGGAAACCCTCAAGAAAATGGCGGAGTCCCTGAAGTCCATGCAGGAACTCTCCCAACAGGATCTGCCCAAGGTGCAGGAAAAACTCGGCGACTCGCAGGAGCAGTCGAACACCCGCGAAAAGACCCAGAAAGACGTCGCCCAAGCGGTGGAGGAACAAAAAAAAGCCGTCGAGAAAATGCAGGAGGCCATCGCCAAGGCCAACGACGCGAACCGCCAGTTTGAAGCTGGAACCTTCGTGAACCGCCTTAAAAAGGCCGCCGGCGAACAAAACGGCATCGCCAGCTCGTTGATCGACGCCTACGAGCGCATCCTCGGCATCAAGAGCTCCAAGCTCGATCCCTCCGACCAACGGCGGCTCCACGAGGCCACCAGCCAGCAGGCGAACACCGCTTCCGACGTGCGCTGGCTTCAGGAAGACCTCGCAAGCTTCTTCGCCCGCACCAAATCGGACTCCTTCAAACAGATCCTCGATGAAATGAAATCCTCGCAGATCGACATCGGGCTGGAGGAGGTCCGCACGCTGTTAGGAACCAACCACAGCTTCACCGCCACCGAAAATTCGAAAAAATGGGCTGCCAAACTCACCGAATGGGCCGCAAAACTCGAAGGCGACAAAGACAAGGACGGCGGCGAGGGCAGTGGGGGCGGCGGCCAGAGCCCCGAGGACGAGGATTTCGAATTCATGCTCCGGGTGATGAAACTCGTCCAACAGGAACAAGACCTCCGCGCCCAGACCCGGGCGCTCGAGCAACTCCGCCGGAACATCAACCCATCCCGCGAAGAACCATGAAACTAACCGTTCTTACCACCCTATTTGTTGGATGGATTCCCCTGCTCCTCGCGGCGGAGGAAAAGAAGCCGGACGATGTCCTGGCAGAACACCACGAGGGTGCCAACAAGGTCGCCGACAAGCAGGACGAGCTTTCCGCCGACGTCCAACAGCTCACCATCGAGCAAACGGTGCCTCAGGTCATCGAGTTGCTCAACGAGGTGGAAAAAATCATGGACGAGGCGACCGACCAGCTCGCCGCCGCCGAGACCGGCGGGACCACCCTCGCGGCCCAGACCGAGATCATCGAAAAAATCCACGCCGCCGCGAAGGAGAAGCAAAAACAACAAGGCAGCGGCCAGTCCGGCAGCGCCATGATGGACATGATGGAGCGCATGATGGGAAAGACTCCCGATGGCGAAAAGGAAGGCGAAGGCAAGGGGGACAAACCCGGCGAAATCGGAGGTGATGGGGCCACCGGCGCGTCCGACGCCGCAAATGGAAATTCCACTGGCGGGTCGGGCGGCAAGAGTGAGGCCCGGCGCGTTCCGAAAGCCAGCGGCACCGCCGGACAGGTGCTGCCCGAAGAATTCCGCAAAGCCCTCGACGCCTACAACCGGGGAGCAACCGAAAAAGTTAAATGACACTTTCCAAGACCCAAACCATCTCCCCTAGGACCCCGGTGGCCCTGCTGCTCGCGCTGTCCGGCACCATGTTTTTTTCAGGCCTTGCCGGAGGACAGGACCTCCAGGGCCGGCAGGACGACACCATCCCTGCCCAAGCGGAATTGATTTACGAACGCGGACTGACCTTCCTCGCCAAGACCCAGAACGAAAAAGGCAACTGGAATGACAGCGTGGGTGGCGAACCCGGCGTGGTCGGGCTCTGCGTGGCTGCCTTCCTCGCCCACGGGGAGGATCCGAATCACGGGCCTTACTCGAAAAACATCCGCCTCGGCATCGACTACATCCTCTCCCAGCAGAGCGAAAAAAACGGCTACATCGGCTCCAGCATGTACAACCACGCCTTCGCCACCAAGGCGCTCGCCGAGTCATACGGTGTCGTCGATGATCCCAGAATCGCCCCCGCGCTCAAAAAAGCCGTCGAGCTGATCATCAGCGCGCAGAAGAGGAACCGCTTCGGAGCGTGGAGATACACCCCGGAAAGCCGCGACGCCGACACCACGGTGACCGGCTGCCAGCTGGTCACCCTCTTCGCCGTTAGAAATGCCGGGATCGCCGTGCCCGACGAAGCCATCAAGAAAGGCCTCGCCTACCTCGCCACCTGCCGCGGCCGGGACGGTGACTACGGATACACCTCAGCCTCGGGAGGAAAACCCACGCTCACCGCCATCGGCTCGCTTTGCCTGTCGCTCGCCAAGGAGCGGGATTCGAAGGGCTATCAGGCGAGTCTGGCCTATCTGAAAAAGAACCTCGATTTCCGCGATCGTTATTATCCGTTCTATTACGAATACTACATGTCCCAGGCCCTGTTCCATGCCGACGAAGCGGTCTGGAAGGAATGGAACGCCCGCAACATCCGCTACTTGTCCACCATCCAGTCGTCCGACGGCTCGTTTCCCGGCAACCAGGGCACATCGTTCAACACCGCCGGCGCGTTGCTTTCCCTCGCACTGAACTACCGGTTTCTACCGATCTACGAAAAATGATCCTCAAACCCGCCATTGCATGGATTTCCGGCATGATGGTTCTAACCGCGGCCGAATCGCCCGACCTGTTGCGCTTTGCGAACGGGGACCAGCTTCACGGCACCTTCCAGGGCATCCGCAAAGGCTCGCTGGTGGTCTGGCAGCGCGACGACATCAACGCGCCCGTCGAGTTCAAGCCCTCGCAACTCCGCCACGTCGTCCTCCGCGGGGGCAAGCCATCCAAGGCGCTATCCTCGTTCTCCCACCTCGCCCTCGTCAACGGCGACAGCATTCCGGGAAAAATCACCGATCTCGACGAAACCTCGATCACCGTGGAAACGCCCTACGCCGGCTCACTGCGGATTCCCCGCGAGCAGGTCGCCATGCTGGCACCAAGTCCGCTCGGAGGCCGTCTTCGTTATCATGGCCCGTTCATCGAGGACGAGTGGACCATGGCAAACGCGTCATTCCCCGACGGCATGCCGCCGGCACCGCCCGACACCGCTGAGAAGGACAAGGCCGGCAAGCCTAACAAAGATCAGCCCGGGCGCTGGGTCTTTTCCGGTTCGGCATGGTATTGGGCGAGCCGCCAGTCGGGCACCGCCCTCCTCCGCCAGAACATCATGCCGGACCGCTCGATCCTCCGATTCGACCTTTCCTGGAAAAACCGGCTGTCCATCGCCATCGGATTCCACGCGGATTTTGCCAGGATCAAACAGCCCGCCGGCGGCGACAAGGAGCTGGAAGAACCGGTCCGCCGGCCCCAGGGATTCGCCCCCGGTGACTCCACCGTGCTTCCCGTGCTTTTTGGTAACAGTTATGTGATCCAGATTTTCTCCACCCACCTGATGCTGTTCCGCACCTCCGTGAACGACGAGGGCGGCCCTGTCGTCGAGCGCGTCCAGATCAATGGCAACGCCATCCGCCTCGGCGACACCGGAAAGGCCCGCATGGAAATCCGCAGCAACCGCCTGACTGGCGAAATCTCGATTTTCGTCAACGACGAGTTCGTCGTCAACTGGAGCGAGGCCGCGACCGGCCCGCGCGATCCCGCCAGCTACGCGGGCAAGGGCTCCGGCTTCGGTTTCGTCGTCCAGACGGAAGACTCGCCCGTCAAGGTCTCGGACATCATGGTCGCCGAGTGGAACGGCATGCCCGACTCCGCCCGCAGCCTCCAGGTGGATGACCAGGACATCGTCCTCCTGACTAACGGCACTGACCGGTTCTCCGGCAAGATCGGCGGAATGCGCGATGGGAAGATCTCGCTCGACGGGAAATACGGCCGCTTCCAATTCCTGCTGGATGACATTGCGGAAATCCGCTTCGCCCGCAACGGCCGGGCCAAGGAAAGCGAAGCTGCCGCCGACAATGTGACCGTCCGGCTCAGCCCGCTGGGCCAAGTGTCCGGCCGCCTTCTATCCGGGGACGCCTCGTCGGTCCGCATCTCCAATCCGATTTACGGAGAACTCGATTTCAACCTGGAAGCCGCCGTCATGCTCGACTTTCAACCATCCAACAATATCATCGATGACTGGGATGCGGACTTCTGACCCAAGGCCCTTGCGCCTCGTGGTTCTCGCAGGCTGCGCCTTCGGCATCGCCAGCGCGGACAAGCTCACCCTGACGGACGACGCCCGCCTCACCGGAACCATCCGCTCGATCAACGAGGCCGGCGTGGTCGAACTCGCCTCCGTCCTCTCGCCCGACCCCGTCCTGCTCAAGGCGGATGCCGTGGAAAAAGTCGAGTTCACCGCACCGGAATCCGCGCCGGTCCCGCCCGGCACGCTCATCGAGCTTGCTAACGGCGACCTGCTGCCCGCAAACATTGAAAGCCTCGACGACCGCAATCTCACCATCACCACGGAGGATGCCGGTCGTCTGGAGATTCCGCGCACGGCGTTGAAATCGATGCAGCTCGGAGTTCACAAACGCAAGGCCATCTACTCGGGCCCGAAAAACGCGGAGGAGTGGAGTCGGGGCGTGGACGAGAACAAGCGGTGGAAATTCTCCGGCGGCTCCCTCGTCGCGAACGGTCCCGCCACCGCTTCCCGAAGCTTCGAGACTCCCATACAGTTTATCCTCAAGTTCACCTTGAAGTGGCAGGCAAATCCGAATTTCCAGATCTTCTTCGCCGATCCGCTCACCCCCAAGGTCGAACTCGCCGACCGCTACTACCTCCAGTTCAACGGAGCGGGCCTTGAAATCAAACGCGAAGCCAGCACCGGCAAGCGCTTTCAAACCGTCATCCTGCTGTCCCGCACGCCCGACCAGTTCGCCAACAATCAGGTGGACGTGGAAATCCGCGTGGACCGCAAGACCTCGCGGCTGCATCTGTTACTCAACGGCGAACCCGAAGCCGCCGGCATCGACCCGGTCGCCAGTGTTCCGCAAGGCCGCGGCGTCACCCTCGTCAACAGCTCGGCCGCGGGACTCACCCAGGAAATCCGCGGCATCGAGATTCTCGAGCTCGACAATGTCCGTGCCCGCCATCGATCGGAGGACCGGGGCAATACGAAGGAAGACAGCCTCATCAGCCGCGACGAGGACCGCTGGAGCGGACGGCTGGCAGGTATCACCAAGTCCCCGGATGGAGTCGTCTTCTCGTTCAAGAGCGATTTCCAGGACGCGCCGCTCGAACTCACGGACGCGGACGTTTCCACGATCTTTTTCGCCCAGCCCGAGAATGCGCCGGCCCCGGAAGCCGATCCACCCTTCGCCCTGCGTCTCAGCGGCGAGGGCTCGCTGCGGGTTTCCTCATGCACCTTTTCCCCAGACAGCGTCTCCGCCCGGCATCCGCTGCTAGGCCAGATGACGATCCGGCGGAGCGGTGTCGTCGCGATGGAGCGGATGACATCCAAACCCGGAGGGAAGTCCGAAGAATGAACCCTTTTCTATCAGCAACCCTGCTCTCCGCCGCCCTGACATTCGCCGCTGCCGCGGATCCGGTCGGCGCGAGCGTGCGTTTCTCGAACAACGACCAGCTTTCCGGTTCGATGGAATCCCTCACTACCGAGCGGCTCGTGTGGAAATCTCCAATTCTCGACCAGCCGGTGCCGTTTTTTCTCAAGAACGTGCTCGATCTAACCCTCGCCGCGACCCAGCCGGACATCAAGGTCGGCCACGAAGCCACGATCACGCTCACCCGCGGCGACACCGTCCGCGGGCAGCTCGCCTCGGTCACCGACGACGCCGTCGAGCTGGACACCTGGTTCGCCGGCCGTATGAAGTTCAACCGCCTGATGATCCGCGACGTCCGCATCTCGGAGCGGCCGGACTTCATCTTCCGCGGGCCCACCGGGCTGGATGGCTGGAAACAGTCGGGCGAGAATCCCGCCTGGACCTATCAGAACTCGAACTTCCGCTCCTCCGCTGCCGGCAGCATCGCGCGGAACGTCGATCTACCCGATGAATGCACGATCGCCTTCGACGCCTCCTGGCGCGGCTCGCTCGGCCTCAAGCTGGTGTTTTTCTCGGATGACCTGGCCAGTGACCATCCCACCTCGGGTTATGAAATGACCATCCAGACCCGCTCGGTCTATCTGCGCAGCTGCAAGACCCAGAAGTTTCTCGGCCACACCCCCAATGCGGTGACGCTGCAGGAAAACGAAAAAGCCCGCATCGAAGTGCGCGCCAGCCTGAAGTCGGGCAAGATCTGCCTCTTCGTGGACGGCGAAATCATCGACGTCTGGACCGATCCGGACGTCGCCCGCAACGAAATCGGCAGGGGCATCCATTTCATCACCCAGAACGAGTCGCCTGTGCAGATCTCGCGCATCGAAGTGGGCACCTGGGACGGCGACGTGGACCAACTCCCCGAGCCCCAGATCCTCGGCGGGCTGCGGCAGTTCGGAAACCAAGGTATCCAGGACATGGAGGATGAACCGCCCCTCCCGGTTCCCGACGAGAAGCCTAACACCGAGCGCATGGAACTGCGCAACGGCGACACCATCGCCGGCGAGGTGATCTCCATCGTCGACGGCATGATCACCGTCAAAACTCCTTTCCGCGAAGTGAAGCTGCCGGTGGGGCTTCTCCGCTCGGTCGCCTTGAAACCCGTCGACCTCGAAACCAGCAAGCGTGAGAACGGCGACGTGCGCGCATGGTTCCCGGACGGCTCCTCGCTCGTCTTCCGGCTCGATGCCGTGGACGGCGAAAATCTAACTGGATTCAGCCAGAACTTCGGCACCGCCACCTTCAAGCTCTCGGCCTTCAACCGCATCGAGTTCAATATTTACGACCCGGAGTTCAAGGACATCCGCGCGGCGAACGGCTGGTGAGCTCCGTTGGAATCTTACTCCAACAGACGCGCGACCACTTCCGCGGCGGTGTAGCTTTCCCGGCCCGCCAGCAGCGACTCGCGGACGGCTTCAAGGTCGTCGCCCAGAGTGATCAGCGGGGGCTCTTCGACGCCATGCCGCATCTGTCCGATGCCGGCGGAGGCGACGAGCGAGTTGCACATGCAGACGCGCCCCGCAGTGTGCGATGGATCACCCCCTTTCGAAATGTAAATGTCCTCCGGCTCCGCCGGACAGCGGAAGCCGACGCTGCCATCCGGCTTCTGATAGGTCTCGCGCAGGATGCCGAGGTCGCATACCCGTTCGCGCTCCTGATAGGTCTTGGCGTCGCCGATTGAGCCGGGGATGCGGGCGACCTTGAATGGAAAACCGGTGGGGGATGCGAAGGCATCGGTGTGGATGTTCAGACTGCCTGCCTTCACGGAGGCGAGGATTTCCTTTTTGAGATCGGGCTCAAATCCGGATTCCTCGCAAAGCGCGAAGGCGGTCCCGACCTGGACGCCCTTGGCTCCCAGTGACTGGGCTTCGCGCAGTTTGCCGATCCTGCCATAGCCGCCAGCCAACCAGAACGGCAGGCCGATTTCACTGAATTTCGCCGGATCGATCCGGTCGCGTTCGCCATAGATTGGCTCGCCGGTCGCCGTCACCTGCATCGGTCCCCGCGGTGGCGCGTTGTGGCCGCCAGCCATCGAGGCTTCGACCACGAATCCATCGACCCGTCCTGACGCTTTCCGCCGGAGGTTCTCGGCGAGCACGGGCGACGAGACGATCGCCAGAAACAACGGCCGTTTCAAAGGAGTCAGCGGCCCGAAATCGGCAGGATCCACACGAATCAAAACGGGTTCCGTGCCGCCCGCCACGTCGAGTTTCATCTCTGCGGGATGCCCGGCAGCGAATTCATCAAGGATCTTGGGAATCTGACGCGGGATTCCGGCCCCCATCAGCACCACGTCCACCTTGGCCAGCATCGCTCCGTAGAGCGCCAGCAACGTCGGCGTCTGGATTATCTCAAGAAGATTGAGCCCGACCCAGCCGTCATGCCCTTCCTTCGCCAGGTAAATGGCGACGAAACTCGAAGCCACCACCAAACCGCGCAAGGATAAGGACGGCTGATGGGAAATCATCGGCGGCGTTTTGAAAGGAGCCTCCGCCGCTTTTCCGCCGGGGATGAAGTAGCTGTCGAGAATGCGCTTTGCGATCTCCGGATACGGAAAAGCCGATAACGCCCGCTTCAGATGGCCTCCGGGATCTCCCAATTGGAGTTTCCGAGTGAGCAGCAGGTCCAACGCGGTGCCTGAGACCACCCCAAGCTGCCCGCATTGCGAGACCGCCCGCGCCAGACGCCAGCCGGAAACTCCCACTCCCATCCCTCCCTGGATGATTGGCGGCAGGATGGAAGCTCCGGGTCCGGCTAGCGGGTCAGGTGTCGCGGTCATTTCCACAAACGTGTGCCATTTCCACGATCCGCCAACTTCAAAGCAGACCGCGCATAGGAAATCGGGATTGAGGCGTGCCCTCCCGGATCATGCAGTGGTATGCTCTCAAAACAGCGCTTTTAAAACCTTGGAATCACAGGGATCCCGGATGCCTAATCATTCATTTTCCTTAAATATTCAGCACAAAACCACTGTCAGAAACTTCCTTTCCTAGAGCCGCTTGGCTTACAGACGACTGCGCATTATTTGCTTGGAGAAATCAAGCTGTGGTATAAATATCCCAGCCGCTCACACCATATCTAGTGAAGTCCTCTCCATGAGGCATTGAATTTCCATCGCTTATGAAATCACCAGACGCCACACTCACCCCGCCCGTCCCGTCCAAGTCCGCGACTGCCACTCCACCGCCGGGTCTGAACTTTGGAAACCACTTCGCCACCCCCGGGATCAGCCCGTTCGACGAGATCGAGTGGGACCATCGCACCGCGGAAATCACCGACGATAGCGGCCAGGCAATGTTCCGTCAGGAGGATGTCGAGGTACCCCGCGCCTGGAGCGAACTGGCCACCAAGATCGCTGTCTCCAAATATTTTTATGGCGACGCCACCGCCGGCAAGGACCCCAAAAACGGGGGCCGAGAACAATCGGTCCGTCAGCTCATCCACCGCGTCACCCGCACCATCGCGGACTGGGGGATCGCCGATGGCTATTTCGCCGACGAGGCGAGCGCCGAAAATTTTCATCAGGACCTAACGTGGCTTTGCCTTCACCAATACGGCGCCTTCAACTCGCCGGTCTGGTTCAATGTCGGCCTGCATCACGAATACGGAGTTGGCAACCACGCCGGCGAAGGCGGTTGGTTCTGGGATGCGGAAATCGGCAAGGCCCGCCGGTCTCCCAGCCAATACCACTACCCGCAAGCCAGCGCCTGTTTCATCCAAGGAGTGAAGGACAACATGGAGGACATCATGCGCCTCGCCACCTCGGAGGCCATGCTTTTCAAATACGGCTCCGGCACCGGCACCGATCTATCCACCCTGCGCTCGTCCCGCGAAAAACTCTCTGGCGGCGGCAAGCCGTCCGGCCCGCTCTCCTTCCTGCGCATTTACGACCAGGTCGCCAACGCCGTAAAATCCGGCGGCAAGACCCGCCGCGCGGCGAAAATGAACACGCTCAAGGATTGGCATCCCGACATCGAGGACTTCATCGAGGCCAAGACCATCGAGGAGAAGAAGGCCTGGGCGCTCATCGAGAAGGGCTATGACGGCAGCTACAATGGCGACGCATACGGCTCCGTGATGTTTCAAAACGAAAACCTAACCGTCCGCGCCAGCGACGAGTTCATGCAGGCCGCCGCCGATGGTGCCGACTGGTGGACCCTCCGCGTGTGCGATGGCCAGCCGTGCGAAAAGAAAAACGCCCGCGAGCTGCTCCGGAAAATCGCGTTAGGCACCTGGACTTGCGGCGATCCCGGGATGCAATTCGACTCCACCATCCACACCTGGCACACCTGCAAGGGCAGCGGCCGCCAGCACTCGACCAACCCCTGCTCCGAATACCTGTTCCTCAACGACACCGCCTGCAATCTCGCGTCACTCAACTTGGTGCGATTCCAAAAAGCCGACGGAAACTTCGACACCGACCGCTTCCAATCCGCCATCCGGGTCTTCCTCGTGGCCCAGGAAATCCTCGTGGACCGCGCCAGTTATCCCACCCAGGCCATCGCGGAAAACTCCCATGCCTTCCGCACGCTCGGCCTCGGTTATGCCAATCTCGGCGCGCTCATCATGAGCCGCGGCCTCGGCTACGACAGCGACGAGGGCCGTGCGCTGGCCTCCGGTATCACCGCGCTCATGACCGGCCACGCCTACGAAGTCAGCGCGGAAATGGCCGCCTCCGTGGGGACTTTTCCATCCTATCACGACGCCCGCTACGGCGACGTGACGGATCCACCCGCAGCGTCTAACGCGCCATCGATGCTCGAAGTGATCTCACGCCACCGCGCCAAAGCGGAGGAAATCAAGGAAAGCGGCGATTGCGCGGCGATCATCAAATCCGCCCGCGCCGCATGGGACCGCGCGCTGCAAGCGGGCCGCGCCCATGGCTTTCGCAACGCGCAGGTCACCGTGCTCGCTCCCACCGGCACCATCGGATTCCTGATGGACTGCGACACCACCGGCATCGAGCCGGACATCGCCCTGGTGAAATACAAACTGCTCGCCGGCGGCGGCATGTTGAAGATCGTCAACCGCACCGTTCCGCCCGCCCTTACCCGGTTAGGCTATCCGCTGGAGGATGTCGCCGCGATTCTCAATCACATTGAAAAATACGACACCATCGAGGACGTCACCGATGCCGACACCGGCGAACCCGTCGCCAGCGGTCTCAAAACCGAACATCTATCAGTCTTTGACTGTGCCTTCAAGCCCTACAACGGCACCCGCAGCCTCCACTACCGCGGCCACCTGAT
>JBGSTM010000244.1:0-5587 GCA_041736495.1 Akkermansiaceae bacterium | reverse complement strand
CCGCGGTGCGCGCTGCGGCGGCCAGCGCTCGCGGCGTGAATGCTTCTAACGCGGGCAGGGCGAGGCAGGCTCCGATGCCCCGGAGAAAACGGCGGCGGTTGGTGGCAGATGGATTCATGGGAGTGTGCGTTGACGTTTCTGGAAGGCGGGGGACTCGATGATCCCGGTGATGAGGCTGGAAATTTTTCCGTCGGTCTGGTCGAGCTTCGCCACGATGGCATCCATGGTGGTGATGTCGCACGGCTGCGGGCCGCGGCCGAGGGCGTAGGTGAGGAGCTTCTCGGTGATGCAGTGATAGAAATCCTGGCGGCGGGCAGTGACTAGCACCTGCTTGAGCTCGCGGACGTCGGCGAATTTCTCACCGGTGATGAGCTGGCCGGCGGCGGATTCGAGCGGCAGACCCTGGTCCATCTCGCGCCACGAACCCATGGCGTTGAAATTCTCCAGAGCGAGTCCCAGCGGATCCATCCGGTTGTGGCAAGACGAACAAAGCGGCTGCTCGCGGTGGAGGGCGAGCGCGTCGCGGAGAGTTAGATTTCCGCCGTCGGCCTTTTTTTCCGAGGCTTCGAGCGATGGGATGTTAGGCGGAGCGGGTGGCGGTGGAGTGCCGAGAATGTTGTCGAGGATGAAGAGTCCGCGCTTCACCGGCGAGGTGCGGGTGGGATTCGAAGTGACGGCGAGCACGCTGCCCATCGTGATAAGCCCGCCGCGCGGGCTGTCGGGCGGGAGCTTGACGAGACGCATTTCGCGGCCCTGCACACCGGGTATGCCGTAGTGGTTGGCAAGCTCCTCGTTGAGGAAGGTGGAGTCGTTTTCTACCAGTTCCAGGATGCTGCGGTCTTCCCGCAGGACGTGGCGGAAGAGCATTTCCGCCTCGCGCCGCATGGCGGTGCGCAGCGAGCCGCCGAACTCGATGCGCCGGCCGTTGCGGCGGAATTTCGCGCGGAGTTCATCCATTTCTTTTCTCAAAACGTCCTGCTTCGCCTGGTTACCGGCTTTCTCGGCCTCGCTGATGGCCTGCCGGATTTGTTGGAACCGCATCGTGCGCTCACGCAGGTCCTTTTCCTGGCCGAGGTCGCGCGCCTGGACGATGCGGGCGTCGATAGTGACGCTCTCGACGTCGCGCGTCTGGAGCCACTGGCCGGCGAAGTTGGAGACGAGCTGGTTGGAGCGCTCGTCCTTCAGCATGCGCTCGATCTGGGCGGGGAGGTTTTTCCTGAGTTCGCCGCGTTCCGCGAGTTGATAGAGCGTGTCGTCCGGCATGGTCGACCACAGGAAATAGGAAAGCCGGGACGCCAGGGCAAATTCGTCTAGCAGCGGATGGCGGGCAGGATCGTTTTCCTCCAGCGCATCCTCCATGCGGAAGAGAAACCGCGGCGAAGCGAGCACCGCGGTGATGGCCTTGCCGACGCCGCGCTCGAAGCTGCCACCCGGTGCCGCGGCCGATGCCATGGCGAATCCAGCAAGCCGCGTGACCGTGGCATCGTCGACAGGGCGGCGGAACGCGCGGGTGGCGAAACGGCGGAGGATCTCGGCCGCGTAGTCCTTCTGCCCGGCGGTGTCTTGCGGCACCTCGTCGCGGGGGAAAAAGCGGTGATAGTTTTTCGGACGGGTTCCGAATTCCGGTTCGAGCGGACCGACGAGCGTGATGCCGCGCAGTTGGAGATCCACATTCGGCGGACCTTGATCGGCGATTTCCGCGGGTTTCTTGTCCTTGCCAACTAACGGTTCCAGCGTCAGCCGGACCGGATAGGTGCCGGCAACCCACTTGATTTCGATGGATGGATTCACCGGTTGGGAATCCCGCCATTTGAGCTCCTGGCGGGCGACTTCCCTGCCATCGACCGTCCAGGTGAAATTCGCACGGCCCGGATCGTAGGCGAAGGAGCCGCGCAGGGTCGCGTCCAACAGAATCCGGTAGGTGCCGGGCTTGGTGATTTTCACTTCTCCTGTCAGATCCGCCGGGTCGTAAAGCGAGAGCCTGCGGTCATCGTCACCGCCGTCGAAGAGCCCGGCGGATATCGAACGCTCCGGCGTGATCCGGCCCACTTGCGGCACTGCCTTGACGACGATGTTTTCCGCCGCCTGCATGTATTTTTCCAACAGCAACGGCGAGGTCGTGAGCGCGTCGGCGATGGTGTCGAAGCCGTAGCCGGTGTCATCCGCCGGGAATTCCTCCTCGGCGCGGAAGTCGACGCCCATCAGGTCGCGGATCGTATTCCGGTATTCCACGCGGTTCAGTCGGCGCAAGGTGACGCGGCCGGGATCCGGGTTCTGCGGATCGAGCTTGAGCGGGCCGCGCTTGATCCAGCTTTCGAGTTTGGCAAATTCCTCCGTGCTCATCCGGTCTTTTTTGGGCGGCGGCATCATCCCGCTGCGCACGTTTTTCAGCGCGTGGACCCAGAGTTTCGACTGGTCCATGAGGTCCTGAGTGGAGCCGAAGGTGTCGAAGGTGACCTTGCCCTTGTCCTCACCGTCGCCGTGGCATTCGTAGCAGTGGTTTTCCAGAATCGGCAGGATGTCTTTCTCGAACTCCGCCTGATGATCCACCGCAGCCTCTGCCATGACCGGCCAAGCGGCCAGGACCAGCGCCAAGACGTGGGGAAAAGGATCCGTTGGAAATAAAAAGCGCATGAATGACTGTGGAGTTTAGGCGGATTTCGACTTGAAACAAGGTCCCAGGGAAGAGTTCCGGAGAAGCTCGCTGACCTCGAGCCCGCATCGATACGCGGGTTAAAAAGGCGTTCATGCAGATTTCTCCCCACCTGAAAGGGGTAGTGGCGCGGGGGAACTCAGCGCTCGCCGTACTCGAAGGCTCCGAGGTCCGGCGCTTTGCCCGTGAACGGCAGGCCCACTTTCACGCCCTTGTCGATCGCGTCGTTGCCCGCTTTCAACTTCATGAACGGCACGGAAGGCAGACTCCCATCGGGCTGGCGGGGCGCGATCAAATCGGTCAGATCGAGACTGTGGAAATCCCTATCGGAAATCCGCAATTTCATGTCGAAGGAATTGGCCGCCAGTTCGCACGCGCCGCTGTCGATGTTGGAAACCTCGGTGCGTCCCTTGTAGCCGAGGTTGTTTTTCAACACGTGGCCGTATCCCGGCACGTCGGCGGTGTGTTGCGCATTGCGGCCTAGCAGGTTGAAGTTGGTGCTGTTGAGATAGGCCGTGTTGTTGATCATGTCGATGCCGCCGGGCTGGTGGTTGGCATAGAATCCCGCCGCGCGGTTGCGGACGGCGAGCGATTTGCGGATGACATGTCGCGGAATCACCGCAGGCAGGTTTCCTCCGTCGATTCCGTAGCCGCCGAGCTTGAATCCGTGACCGTCCCCCAGGCTTTTGAAATCCGGGTCGTAGCCATTGTAAAACGACCAGCAGTTTTCAATGAGCAGCGGTTCCTGCGTGGTGATCAGGTCGAAGCCGTCGTCGCTGTTGAACCAGGCGCGACAGCCGCGGAAAATGTTTCCGACGCTGCCTTTCGGGACATGGAATCCAAAGCCATCGACGTTGCCGCCCTTTTTGTTTTCCGAGGTGAAATCGTGGTTGCGATAGGCGTCGCAATTCAGGACCAGGTTGTTGGAGCCCCGGCCTAACCAGAAGCCGATCGCCTGGCCGTCGTGCATCCGGAGTTGCTCGTAGATGTTGTGGTTGCCTTGGTTGTCGAAGCAGATCGACTGGGTATGATCGGTGATCGTCACTTGCACGCCGGTCACGGAAATTCCCTTGAAGTGCAGCCAGGAGCCCTCGACATGAAACGCGGTAACGCGGCAGTCCGGTGGTTTTACATCGGAAAAATCGAATTCCGGGTGTTCTCCCGGCGCGGCGAAATACTGGATCGGTTTCCCCGGAGTCCCGCTTTTGCTGAGGTAAATCACGTGGGCACGACCGCGGCGTGTCCGCCCGAAATGATTCGGACTCATCTTATAATTACCGCCATGGATGAGGACCGTATCGCCGGGACCGACTGCTTTTTCCGCGCGCTGAATCGTCGCGAAGGGCGCGGCGGAGGTCCCCGGATTCCCGTCCTTGCCGAGCACCGCCACATGGAATTCCCTCGCCTGCAAGGCCGGCGCAAGAACGCACCATCCCGAAATGAGAATGACCCGCTTGAAAATGGATAAGTGCGTTCGCATGGAAAATCGTGACTAACTATCCGAATTGGGAGACCTCCTTGCAATCCCTTAACTGGGTTAATCCATGAGGATTATGGAGACAGCGCGGTGACGAGGCGGATCAGCTCGGTGGCCGCGCTGGAGAACGGTGCGCCGCGGCGTTTCATCAGGCTGATGGTGCGCTCCGGTGCCGGATCGCCGAAACTGCGGATGGCGACGCCGGGCATTGGGCGTGCTCGCACTGCCAGCTCCGGGACGACCGAAATCCCCATCCCGGCCTCCACCATCGCGAGCGCGGTTTCCAGTTGGTCACACTCCAGCCGCGGATCGAGCCGGTCGAGCCGGCAGACCTTGAGCGTGCGGTCGGTCAGGCAGTGGCCGTCTCGCAGGTGAATCAGGTTTTCCGGCAACAGCTTCTCGGGCTGCGGGGCTTGGGCCTCGCTGGCAAACGGGTGCGAGAGCGGGACGGCCAACAACAAGGGCTCGCGGAAAAGCTCCCGCACGTGAAGCGACCAGCGCTTTTGATCCTGCGGAGTGACATCGCTCAGAATTGCGAACTCGATGGATCCGTCCACCACCTGTTGGATCAAGCCGCTCGTCCGGCCCTCGCGCACCTGCACGTCGATTTTCGGAAACGCCTCGCGAAATGGCGCCAACACCTTGGGCAGCAGATAGGGCGCGATCGTGGGAATCATCCCGAAAACGAGCGAGCCTTGCTGGCTTTCCCGGCGGTTCGTGAACCGTTCTCGCAGCAGCCGCGCTTCCAGCAGGACCCGCTCCGCATGTTCCAGCAGGATCCTCCCGGCGGCAGTCGGCTCCACCCCGCGGGGTTTGCGGTGCACCAGGGTTTCGCCCAACTCCTCTTCGAGCGCCCGCAATTGCTGGCTCAGCGAGGGCTGGGCGATCCGGCACCGTTTCGCGGCGGCCGTCAGCGAGCCTTCCCTGACGATGGCCATGAAATATTCCAGCTGACGCAAATCCATGGCAAACTCAGGTCATAGGGAAAGCCGATGGCAAGTATTGATATCGTAGTCTTTACCGATGGCGCATTTCCGATCATTCGTTCTCGCCAAGGCGAATGCCTCACCTTCATCTTTCTGATCCACCTAAACTCCACTTTACCATGTCCAACGAAACTCCACGCTGCCCCGTCGATCACACTCCCGCCCAAGAGGCGAAGTGCCCTTTCAACCACGCCCCAAGCACCGGCACGACCATCAAGGACTGGTGGCCCAAGACGCTGAATGTCGATCTCCTCAACCAGCATTCCTCCAAGTCCGACCCCATGGGTGCCGACTTCGACTACGCGGAAGAATTCAAAAGCCTCGACTACGCTGCGCTCAAGGCCGACCTCGCCGTGCTCATGACCGATTCCCAGGACTGGTGGCCCGCCGACTTCGGCCACTATGGCGGCCTCTTCATCCGCATGGCGTGGCACTCCGCCGGCACCTACCGCACCGCGGACGGTCGTGGCG
>JBGSTM010000224.1:0-25948 GCA_041736495.1 Akkermansiaceae bacterium | reverse complement strand
GAAGCCCTGCTCGCCGGTGGACTCGACATCATGGAAATCACCTTCCGCACCTCGGCCGCCGAGGCGTCCATCGAGCGGATCGCCGCCAGCTTTCCGGAAATTCTGCTAGGTGCCGGCACGCTGCTGGACAAGGATCAGGTGAAGCGCGCCAAGGACGCCGGAGCTGTCTTCGGCCTAGCTCCCGGCTTCAACCCGGAAATCGTCGTCGCGGCGAAAGACGTGGACCTGCAGTTCTCCCCCGGAGTGATGACTCCCAGCGAAGTGGAGGGCGCGCTCGCCTTCGGCTGCAAGCTGCTCAAGTTTTTCCCGGCCGAAGTCGCCGGCGGCGTGAACATGCTCAAAGCGCTAGCAGGACCTTACGGCCACACCGGCGTTAGATTCATCCCTACCGGCGGCGTATCTTTGGGGAATCTGGCGGCCTATCTCAAGCTCCCCGTCGTCGCCGCCATCGGCGGGTCGTGGATGGTCGACAAACAACTCGTCAACGACGGCAAGTGGTCGGAAATCACCCGAATCACCAAGGAGGCCCTCGCCGCCGCCGCTGAGGCCCGATAATCCACCGACATGATCGCAGGCATCGAACTGGGCGGCACGAAAACCGTCGTGGCCATCGGCTCGGCCGAGGGCCGGGTCATCGAGGAGTTCCGTTTTCCAACGACTTTGCCTGAGGAAACGCTGGGCACCGCAATCGATTGGCTGCGCGAACGAGGAGTTCCGAATAGCATCGGAATCGCGGCGTTCGGACCCATCGGGGTCGATGTCAAAAGGGAAAACTACGGGAGGATCCTTGAAACAACCAAGGCGGGTTGGTCGGGATTTTCCCTCGCCGGATGTCTATCAGGCGCTTTTCCGGCAGCGCGCGTCGCGTTGGACACGGATGTGAACGCCGCCGCGCTGGCGGAGGCGAGAATTGGTGCCGGAAAAGGCCTGGACGACGTCGCCTACATCACCATCGGCACCGGCATCGGCGGCGGAATCCTGTCAGGCGGACGGCTGGTCCACGGCGCGCTGCATCCGGAATTCGGTCATCTCAAGGTCCCGCGTTTTCCGGGCGATGATTTCGCGGGGGTCTGCCCGTTTCACAAGGACTGCCTGGAAGGACTCGCCAGCGGCCCGTCCATCGCCGCCCGATGGGGAAGGCCCGCCCACGAACTGCCGGCCAACCACCCGGCCTGGGACACCCAGGCGTGGTATCTCGCCCATGGCGTGCTTTCCTTGTTAGCCATCGTCGCCCCTTCCCGCGTCATCGTCGGCGGCGGAGTCTGCCAGGCGGAGGGGTTGCACGGAAAGATCAACTCGGTGCTGGTGGAAATCGCCGCCGGATACTTCCCGCCGGTTTTGGGAGGCGAATACGTCGTGCCGCCCGCTCTTGGTCAACAGGCCGGAATCTGCGGAGCGTTCCTGCTGGCGCTTTCCTAACTGCAAGGGTCTACACCTGAAGAATACCGAACCGATCGGCTAGGATCAAAGCTCCTGCTCGATCGCCTTGAGTGTTAGGAAAAGTTCCTGCCAGCGGCGGAGGCGCGGCTCGATGGCGAGTTTCTCGCGGGCGAGGTGGGTCCTGACGACGGTGAGCGAAGTGGCGTAGTCCTGGAAAACGACACGCAGCGCCTCCTCGTAGTCGGCGTGCAAGGTACTTGCGAAGCTTCCGCAGGTGTCGAGCAGACGGCGTTGGAAATCCGCGGTGATCGATTTGCGGGTCACGGCGGCGACCCCGATGCCGCCGATGAGGAACGCGCCGGACAATCCGCACAGAATACCGGGCAACCAGCGGATACCAAGTCCTCCGCAGATGGCTCCGGCGGTGACTAGCAGGAGCGTCATGAAGAGGAAGGACTTGAGGGCGAGGTTGCGGCGGCGCAAGTCCTTGTCGAGCTGGTTGCGGACCTTGAGATTGTCGATGCCCTGGCGCGCGGCGGCTCCGAGCCGCTGGACGAAACGTTTCTTGGCGGCGGCGAGTGTCTCGTCGACCGGAGCGGCGGTGCCGAGATCCACCCCCATCGCGGCCTTCACCCGTTCGCCGAGTTCGTTCCAGTGCTTGCGGCAAAAATCGACGACCTCGACTCCGTCCTCCTCGGCGACGGCTTCCACCGCGGCCTGGAGTCGCTCGACGAAGACCGTTTCCATGGCAGGTCCGGTGCGATCGCCGACGAACAGCCGGAAGAATGAAGGGATCACGCCTAACCGACTGCGCAAACGCCTGGAAACCCAGACGGCTTCGGTCTGGAACACCTCCGCCACACCCGCGAGATGGCGCGGCAGCCGGATGACGAAGCGCTCGCGGATGTCGTCGATTTCCCGCTCGATGGTGTCGAGGAAGCGGCTTTGACCGTTGAGGGCGTTGGTTTGGTTTTCGAAACGGTCCTCGACGGTGCGCAGGGCGGTTGCTGCCTGATAGCGCCAATTATCGAGCACCGCCTTGCGGGCGGGTGATTCGCAGACGGTGCGGGAGATGAAATTTTCCAGTTCCGGGTAGCCGCTGCGTTTGAACTGCTCGGGCACGAAGGGCGTGGCGCGTTTCGCCTCGTAGGCGGTCTTCCCGGAAACCGCGAAGATCGGCGGGACGTGGCCGATGCGTTTCTTGGATAGATCCGCCATGTGGCCGAGGATCACCTTGATGTCGATAGGCTCGCGCTGGTCCGCCTGTTGGATGATGAAGACAACGCGCTTGAGGACATCCGGCGGGATTTCCGAGATGAAATTCCAGGTGGCCGCGCCCCATGGATTGGTCACGGGAAAAACGAACAACACCAGATCTGCGGCGGGAAGGAATCGGGCAGTGGTTTCCTGGTGTCCCTGGACGATGGAATTGGTGCCGGGCGTGTCGATGAGATTGAAGTCGCGCAGGAAATCGACGGGCCGGTAGCGTTCTTCGAGCGTCAGGGTGATTTCGACGTCGCGCGCCGGGCTTCCGTATTGATACCAGAGCACGCGGTCGGTCTCCGGCAGGATGTTCACGCGGCAGAGGTCCCGGCCGAAGAGGCCGTTGATGAGGGTGGATTTTCCCGCGTTCACCTCGCCGCAGACGACGAAGAGAAAGGGCGCGCCGAGGCCTTTTTCAAACTGCTCCAGTGGGAGCTGGCCGCCGAGATCAGTGTCGGTATCGCTGGCGAGCGAGGCGATGCCACGGATCACTTCCGAAAGCCGTTCACGCGTCGCGAAATAGCGCTCGCCGAACATGGAGTAACTCACGGGACCGGAATGGGGGCTGCGCTCAGTAAGTGGCAGGAGTCACGGACGCCTGCGCGGTCGCCACGTCGGTCTTCATGGCCAGAAGTTGGGAAACCGTGACGAACTTGAAGCCGCGGCGCAGTAGGCCGTCGAGGGTGGCTGGCATGGCGTCGACCGTCTGGGCGTGGAGGTCGTGGGCGAGGACAATGCCGCCGGAGGAGGTGCCTGATAGAATGCGTGAGGTGATGACGCCGGCACCGGGGCGTTTCCAATCGAGCGGATCGACCGACCAGAGGATGGTGGGATAACCGAACTCGGCGTGCACCAGTTCCCGCTGGCGCTGGAGCAGTCCACCGTACGGCGGGCGCATGGTGCGCGGCTTGACGCCGGCGGCACGGGCGATGGCATCGCTGCAACGGCTCATTTCCTGGCGGAGTTCCGAGTCACCAAGCTTGCTGAGGAGGCGGTGGGTCTGCGAGTGGTTGCCGATTTCATGGCCCTCCGCGACGGTGCGGCGGACGACTTGCGGGTAGAGATCCACGCTGCGGCCGATGACATAGAAGGTGGCCTTGATGTTGCGGGCCCGGAGCATGTCGAGCAGGCGCGTGGTGTTCTGCGGGTGCGGGCCGTCGTCGAAAGTGATGGCGATGTAATTGCCGGAAACGGGGACGCGGGTGAAGGTGATGCCGGAGCTCTTCGAGAAATTCGAGTCGAGCGACATGTCCGGGTTGCGCGGCACCGGGCCTTGCACGGTCGGGGTGCGATAGGCGGTGTTTGACGGAGTCTTGACCGGGGCGGCCGGCGTCGAGGTCTGGGGAGCGGCGGCTTGCGGCTTGAGCGGATCGGCGGCGGCACAGCTGGAAAGGGAGGCGGCCAGCAGCATGAAACCCCGCCGGGAAAGCTGGGATAAACCCGATTGTTCCGAGGACTCGGCCTGGAGTGAGGTGTTGAGGAACTTGTAGCCGAGTGTGTGAAGGGGATTTTCCATAGAGGGGAATGGCGAGATGCTTCGGAGAAGTTACGTAATTTGATTTTGATGTCACGCCTCCTTTTTCGGGAAAATCGTGCCCTGATTGAGCGCGTGCACGATTTCGCCCGTGGCGGATCGGAATCCGTAAGAGTGGAGAAGTGCATCTCCAAGGTAGGATTTCGCGGTTTCCACCGCGTCCGGGAGCGATTCACCGCAAGCGAGCGCCGCGGCAATGGCGGCGGAGAGGGTGCATCCGGTGCCGTGCGATCCCGCCACCGGGATTCTCGCCACACTGAAGCGATGGGATCTACCCCCGTCCACGAGCAGATCGAGGCAATGCGGGCCGTCGAGGTGGCCGCCCTTTAAGAGAACTGCGGTGCCGAAAATATCAGCGAGTCGGCGCGCCGCCGGTTCAAGGGCGAATTCGTCGGGGATTTTTTCTCCCAGGAGGGTTTCGGCTTCGGGAAGGTTCGGGGTAATCACCCGGGCGAGTGGCAAAAGCAGCTCGCGGTAGGCGGCGATCGCGTCCGGTTCGAGCAAGGACGCGCCGGTCGAGGCGATCATCACCGGGTCCACCACGAGTGCGATGTGGCGGAAATTCCGCAGGATTTCCGCGACCGCCACGACATGGGCGGCGGAAAAAAGCATGCCTGTCTTGATCGCTGCGACCGGAAAACTTGCCAGCAGCAGCGCCACCTGGTCGCTCAGGATTTCCACCGGCACCGGGTGCACGGCGCGCACGATGTTCGCCGTTTCCGAGACCACGCAGGTCACCGCGGTGAGACCGTGGACCTCGAAATGCTGGAACGTTTTCAAATCCGCCTGGATGCCGGCACCCGCCGAGCAATCCGAGCCGGCGATCGTCAAAGCCACGGGAATCTCGTTCGTCATGCCGGTGTGATAGCGCGTGGGAGGAGCCGGGCAATGACGGAATCCACGCGGTGCCGGGCATTGCATTTGCGAGGAATTCGTCTTGCGATGAGGCTGTCACCGCAGCCAGCATTCCCAACGTGATTCCCGACCTTACCCCCGAGCTCGAAAACCTGTTTACGTTTCTCCGTTTCCCGAGCATCTCCACGGACTCGAGCCACAACGCCGATGTCCGGGCCTGCGGGGAGTGGCTGGTGGCAAAACTCGCGGGCATGGGCCTGGCGACGGAGCTTCATGATACTCCGAAGCACCCCGTGGTCGTTGCTAGAAACGAACACATCGCAGGTCGCCGGACTGTCCTCATTTACGGTCACTACGACGTTCAGCCGGTGGATCCGCTTGCCCTGTGGACGAGCGCCCCTTTCGAACCGGTCATCCGCGATGGAAAAATCTGGGCCCGTGGCGCCACCGACAACAAGGGCCAGATGATGGCGCATGTGCTCGGTGTCGAAAAAACACTGCGGGAAAACAAAGAACTGCCGGTGAATTTGATTTTCCTATTTGAAGGTGAGGAGGAAATCGGCAGCCCGAATCTCGCATCATTCCTGCTCCACCATTGCGACGAGTTGAAGTGCGATGTCATCGCCATTTCCGACACCGGCATGGTCGCTCCCGGCGTGCCCACTCTCGGCTACGGACTGCGCGGGATCGTTTGCTGCGAGGTCATCCTGCGCGGCCCGAAAACCGACCTCCACTCCGGACTCTTCGGCGGTGCGGTGGCAAATCCGGCCGCCGCCATGGCCCGGCTGGTTTCCAGCCTGCACGCGCTCGACGGCCGGGTATCCATCGAAGGATTTTACGATCAGGTCCGTGCGTTAGAACCATGGGAACGGGAAATGTGGGCGACGGTCCCCGGTGTCAGCGATGCGGATTTCCTAGCAGTTACCGGTTCACCCGGCCTGTTCGGCGAGCCCGGCTACTCCTCCGCCGAGCGCACCTGGGCGCGCCCGACGGCCGAAGTGAACGGCATCGGCGGCGGCTATCAGGGCGAGGGCTCGAAGACCGTGCTGCCTTCCGAGGCATTAGCGAAGCTTTCCTTCCGCCTCGTCCCCGACCAAAGTCCCAAGGACATCATGGAAAAAGTCCAGAGCCACCTGGAATGGCACTGCCCGCCCGGCGTTGATGTCGAGGTGCGTGTCGTCCACGACGGGAAACCCTACGTCACCGATCCCAATTCGAAATTCGGCCTCGCCGCGCAAGCCGCGCTGCGCGCTTCGTTCGACGCCGAGCCCGTGCTCATCCGCGAAGGCGGCAGCATTCCCATCGTGCAGACCTTCCGCGACATCCTCGGCGCGGACACCCTGCTGCTAGGACTCGCTCTTTCAGACGCCCAGATCCACGCGCCGAACGAGAATTTCCCGGTCGAGAATTTCGAGGCGGGGATCCGACTGAACCAGGCCTTGCTCAAGGAACTCGCGCTCTAACCAACATTGGTCCAATAGGACCTATAAGACTTATCCCATCTCCCAAATGTCCGACACCTCCACTCCCAAACTCGACTTCATCCGCGAGATCATCGCGGATGACCTCGCCACCGGCAAACACGCCACCACCATCACCCGCTTCCCGCCGGAGCCTAACGGATACCTCCACATCGGCCATGCCAAGTCGATCTGCCTGAACTTCGGCATCGCCCTGGAAAACGCCGGTGTCGGCGCGAAGTGCCATCTCCGTTTTGACGACACCAATCCCGAGAAGGAGGAAACCGAATACGTCGAGAGCATCAAGGCGGACGTGAAATGGCTCGGCTTCGACTGGGGAAGCGACCTCTATTTCGCCAGCGATTATTTCGCGTTCTTCCACGATTGCGCCGTGCACCTCATCAAGGAGGGCAAGGCCTATGTGGAAACCCAGTCCGCCGAGGAAATGCGCGCCAGCCGCGGCAATCTCACCACCCCCGGCACCCCCTCCCCCGGTCGTTCCCGCGGCGTGGAGGAGAACCTCGATCTCTTCGCCCGTATGAAGGCCGGAGAGTTCAAGGAAGGCGAATGCGTGCTGCGTGCCAAAATCGACCTCGCCTCCTCGAACATGAACCTGCGGGATCCGGTGCTCTATCGGATCATGCACTCGGAGCACCACAACACCGGCGACGCGTGGTGCATCTATCCGATGTACGACTTCGCCCATCCGCTGGAGGACGCGCTCGAACACATCACCCATTCTCTTTGCACCTTGGAGTTCGAGAACCACCGCCCGCTTTACGACTGGTTCATCGAAAATTGCCCGGTGCCATCGAAACCCCGGCAGATTGAGTTCGCCCGACTCAATCTGAGCTACACGATCATGAGCAAACGCAAGCTGCTCGAACTCGTGCAGGGCGGCCACGTCGGCGGATGGAACGACCCGCTGCTGCCCACGATTTCCGGGATGCGCCGCCGCGGCTATCCGCCGGAAGCGGTGGTGCATTTCTGCAAGCGCGTGGGCATCACCAAGTTCAACGGCACCACGGATGTCGCGCTGCTGGAGTTCGATATCCGCGATTTCCTCAACCACGCCGCACCGCGCCGCATGGCGGTGTTGGATCCGGTGAAGGTGGTTCTTGAAAACTGGTCGGCCGAGCCGCACGCCACCGTGGAAGTTCCCAACCACCCGCAGAATCCGGACATGGGCGACCGACACATCCCGATTTCCAACGAGGTCTGGATCGAGCGCGAGGACTTCATGGAAGTGCCCGAGAAGAAATTCTTCCGCCTTGGACCTGACCGATACGTGCGGCTCAAGGGTGCCAACATCATCCGTTGTATCGGTTATGAAAAAGACGCAGAAGGAAAAATCACCCTGATCCGTGCGGAACTCCTGCCCGGCACCATCGGCGTCGACACGCCGGAAGGTGTGGTTTGCAAGGCGGCGATCCACTGGGTGGATGTCGCCACCGGCGTCGATGCCGAGGTCCGCATTTACGACCGCCTATTTACCGAGGAAGACCCGGACGCGGCGGAAGGTGGATTTCTATCCGTGATCAACCCGGATTCATTGAAAACGGTCACCGCCAGGATCGAACCAGCGCTCGCCGAAGTGGAACCCGGATTCTCCTGCCAGTTCGACCGTCTCGGCTACTTCATTGCCGATGCCATCGATCACGCACCCGGCACGAAACCCGTCTTCAACCGCACCGTGGCGCTCAAGGACTCCTGGGTGAAAAAGGGCGGCAGATAGATTTCCCCATGACCGCACCACCTAACGACGAACCCTGGCCGTCAGAATTCCTCCACCTGCTCGGCCTGCATTCCGTCGAGGATGCGGCACACAATCCCATGCACATCCGCCGGGTGGTCACCAACGCCCGGCGGCTCGCAGATGCAGAGGGCGCGGACTGGCTCGTCGTCATGCCCGCCGCGTGGCTGCATGATTGCGTGATCATTCCCAAGTCCTCCCCCGACCGTAGCCGCGCCTCGCAGCTTGCCGCGAAGCAGGCCATTGCGTGGCTGCAGGAACTGGAATGGCCGCATGGACGGTTGGATGAGATCTCACACGCCATTGAGGCACACAGTTACACCGCAAGCATCGCTCCGGAGACGTTGGAGGCGAAGGTCCTGCAGGACGCCGACCGCCTTGACGCGCTGGGAGCCGTCGGCCTTGCCCGCACCTTGATGTTAGGAGCCGAGCTGAAGCGGGAGTTTTACGATGCGGGCGATCCATTCTGCCACTCTCGGGATGCGGATGATTCGGTTTTCACCCTCGATCACCTTTTCTGCAAGTTGCTCAAACTTGAAGACACCATGCAAACGCAGAGCGGGAAAATCGAAGCTCGCCAGCGCACGGAATTTCTCCGCGGATTTTTAGGGCAGTTGGAGGCGGAAATCGGATGATTCGTGCGGAATCAATTCCGCGCTCCAGTTTTAAGTCGTCGAGCGGTCCCGAATCGCGTCATACACATACCAATCCTCCAGCTTCTTCCTCGCCCACGGAGTCTTCCGCAGGAACGTGAGACTGGATTTGATCGTGGGATCGAACATGAAACAGCGGATCGGAATCTGATCCGCCATGCGCTCCCAGCCGTGCCGTTCCACCACCGCCCGCAACACCGTTTCCAGGGTCACGCCGTGCAGTGGATCGTTCGGGTGGGAAGATGGAGATGACATAACGGCGGAAAGCTAGCCTCCCTCCGCACGGGCGTCGAGGCAATGTGAGCTTGCGAGTAATCTTCCTACGGGTAAATATCGGCAGGCCACAGCGACACCAGATCCGATGAAATCCAGCCGGCTTCCCCAGATCACGACCTGCCTCCTGCTGGCGTTTTTCTATCTACCCATCGGCGTGTTGATCCTCAATTCCTTCAACGCCTCGCGCTACGGCACCGGCTGGCAGGGATTCACCCTGAAGTGGTATGAGCGGCTGTTGGAACGTGAGGACCTCTGGGTGGCACTGGGGAATTCGCTGAAAGTCGCGGCAGCAGCCAGCATCGGCGCAATGATCCTCGGCACCTGCGCCGCGTTCGCCCTGCATCGTTTCAAGTCCCGCCTGCAAACCACGCACCACCTGCTGGTCACGGTGCCGCTTGTCCTGCCGGAAATCCTGATGGGCATGAGCCTGCTGCTGCTGTTTGTCGCCGTCGGCCAGCCGCTCGGACTGGTCACCGTGGCACTCGCGCACGTGACGTTCTGCATCAGCTACGTCACGCTGGTGGTGCTGGCGCGGTTGCAGGATTTCGATTTCCAAATCGTCGATGCCGCGCGCGATCTTGGTGCCACGCGGTTCCAGGCATTTCGGAAGATCGTTCTGCCCTTGCTCGCCCCCGGCATCTTCGCCGGCGGGCTGCTGGCATTCACGCTCTCCATCGACGACTTCGTAGTGACGTTTTTCGTCAAAGGCCCCGGCGCGGACACGCTTCCCGTGGTGATTTACAGCATGATCAAGAAAAGCCGCGAGTTCCCGGTGATCAACGCGCTGAGCACGCTGCTCTTGATCGTTACCTTCGTGGTGGTCTGGGGCTCGCAGCGTCTGACCGCGCAGAAACGGTGATCCGGGTTCACTTCGGCAGCTTGATTTCCGGCGCGTCGGTTAGCTCGATGCTGGTATCGAGGTTCTTCAGCTTCACCTTGAAATCAAACAGATCCGTCCGCCGGTCGAGACGCGGGGTGACGGATCCCGATGCCCGCGAACGATAGAGGTCGCCGGTGTCGATGTCGGTGACTAACAAGGTTTCTACGTTGGAATCCGCGATCGCCTGGATGCCGTCTCGGGCGAACTCGAAATCTGACGGAGTGAACACCGCCGCCTGGCCGTAGTGGATGTCCATCGCCGGTACACTCGGCAGATTGCCGATGACGCCCGCGGTGGCGACGAAGATCTGGTTCTCGATCGCGCGCGCCTGGGCGCAATAGCGGACCCGGAGCTGGGCGTGGCGGTCGTCGCAGCAAGAAGGGACGAAAAGAATGTCCACGCCCTGGTCCGCGAGGTAGCGGGTGGCTTCGGGGAACTCGACATCATAACAGATCTGCACCGCGATCTTGGCTTTGGGCGTGGGCAGCACGATCAATTCGCTGCCGCCGGAAATGCCCCAGTAGCGTTTTTCCGACGGGGTGATGTGCAGTTTCGGCTGGGCGATGTACCGGCCCTCCGGATCAAAAATCAGGCACTTGTTATAAAGCTCGCCGTCCTCCTCGATCGGATGGCTTCCGCCGATGATGTAGAGGCCGTATTTCTGGGAGAGTCCGGACATCAGTTCGATGAATGGGCCGGTAAAGTCCGTGGACAGGCGGCGGATGCCTTGGATTGACGACAGCGGCTCGATGAAGGAAAGCAGCTGCACGGTGAAGAACTCGGGAAACAACACGAAGTCCGAGCGGTAGTCGGCCGCTGTTTCCACGAAGTATTCCACCTGGTTGGCGAAATCCTCGAAGCTGTCGATTTTCCGCACCTGGTATTGCACGCAGGCGATGCGGACTTTCGACGATGGCTCGGTTTCGACATAATCGGGATTCAGCCACTCGATGAGGCTCGCATGGTTGAGGCTGACCGGATCGGTGATGTAGTTGCGCAGGATGCCGCGGACGACGAATCCCTCGCGCAGCTGGAAACTCAGCACGTTGTCGCGGATCCCGCCGTCCTTGACCTTCTGCACATACTCCTCGGGTGTTAGCTCACCCGCCATCGCCGCATAACCCGCGAGCCTGCCGCCGGCGAGGATGCGACGCAGGTTCAGCCGTTTGCAAAGGACCCGTCGAGCTTCGTACAGTGCCGCGCCGATGCCCATTCCCTGGTCGTCCGGATCGACATACACGTCCGCGCCGTAGAGCGTGTCGCCACTCGGGTCGTGGTTGTGGAAGTAGCCGCCATCGGTGATGCCCGCGTAGGTGTGCTGCCGGTAGGGATCGCGGTCCGCCTTGATGACGAGTGACGCGACCGCACCGACGATGCGGCCGTCGATGACCGCGACGAGCTGCCCGGCGGGGAAAACTTTCAGGTGATTGTGCAGCTGCCGGACGCTCCAAACGACGTTTTCCTCACTCAGCAAGGGAAAGGCCTTGCTGTTCAGTTCGATGAGCCGGGGAAAATCCTCGGGTTCGGCCTGTCGGACGAGGACATCTCCGGCTTTGCTCTGATAGGTGGAAGGTTCCATGGCCCAAGTCTCCCGAGATTCGTCCCGGGGTCAAGCGGGCCAACCTTGAGTTTCAGACATCATCGGGCGGGAAATGCAGGGCTCCACTGCGGTGCCGCTTACCTGCAACCCGTTCAGAGATTCAAGCACATGCCGCAGAAATTGCGTGCAATTAACTTCAGGATCCACAGCCACAGCAAAACGGTCGCCTATAAACCCCTAAACATGAACGACTCATGACCAGCGAAAGAAATTCGGCACGCGTTGTGCAAAAAGAAGCAACGGACCTCATCTAACTTCCTGGAACAGCCCTTGTCCGGTGAAACCGACCTTGTGGACCGACTCAGAGTTAAACATCGAACTTCAAGCCATCGTGAAATCCTCGACCCCTAACTTGCAAGACGCGCCATGCAACATCATCTTCTTTCCCAGCCACCTCTGTCGGAAGGCCGGAGTTGCCGGCAAACTGACCGCACGGATTTCTCAACCGGCCGAGCCCAAAGTCCTGCGACTCCCGCAACCCATCGCGCCAGCTCCGGAAGAACTGCGAGAGCTCCTCTTGGAAACCCATCAGATCCTCGCCCGGCGGTCCGGGGTTCGAGCTGCGATGACGCTCTCCCGCCGGGAGGATTGCAGCCCATTTGCGTCCCGGCCAACCGTTCTCTCCGAATCGCTCTGCGCGCTGAAACCTGGGAACTCGTTTGCAGTCGTGGGGAAACCTTCAACCCGCAATTCCATGAGTCATTCCATTGCACAGTCCCAGTTGGAGGAATTCTTCGCGATGAAACGGAGCGAAAAACCACCGGAAAATTTCATGAAGGAATTACTCCATGAATTTCACCTGCGCAACGATGCGCACCATGCCAAACCACGCCGTTCCGGATCCGGCAAAAAGAGTCGTCCTGGCTGAAGCCCTCACCAACCACCTTCTCCCCACCCCGTTTACCGGCAGTGTCCCACACGTTCGCGTGTCTGCCGGGGCGGGGTTTTTCCTTGTTCCATTCCATTGCCACCATCGCGCATGAAGAAGCCGCTGCCGGGGCGGGCGGCAGCGTTGGGAGGAATCAACCCGGATCAGAACGCACTGACAGGCCGGCCGGCCCAGGCGTTAGCCATGCCCCGGTTTGCAAAAAGCTGGACGCAGAAAACCATGCCGTCTCCATCCACGACCGTGCCGATGCCGGTATATTGATAGACATCCGTGCGCATGGTTTTCTCATGGGGTGCGGACTTCGACCAGAGTCTTGCATAAGTCGCACCGCTGCCGCCCGGGCAGCAAACCACGTTTTCGGCGACCTGTCGGAATCCCATGGTATACTGGGCCTTCATCGCCCGGTTGCTGAATCCGTGATGATTCGCGTCTTTTGCGGTTGTGCCGCGGGTGAGGCGCAGGTATTGCGCGTGCTCGCGCGCCAGCGCGGCGAGACCCGGGTGGCGGGCGAGTGATGTTTTATTCCTGTCGGTCCGATAATGGTTTACCTCTCGGAACACCTGGTCGGATAGAGTGGTTTCATTCCGGGTGGATGTGGACATGTAGACGGTCATCGTCTTGGAAGGCGCCGTACAAGAAGGCAGGCAGGCAATGCCCAAGGCGACGATCGCGCCAATGTTGGCAGGTTTCATGATGTAGGGTGGTTAGCAACCGCAACTCTTCCGGGATTGCCCGGAAGTTCGACTTCCAGGCCCGACCGCCACAAGCTGTGGCGGGCCCGTCAAAGGGGTTGATAGAACAATCGCACCCGCCGTGCCAATCGGGTTTCATTACCCTAATACATTCTAAATGTGTAGTTTGTAAGATTTCGGGCTCGAATTCACCGACACCTTAAAGTCAATATTGCAGTAATAATTACAAAGATGCCGCAGCTTGTGCAGGCTTTGTGATTCAGCGAGGGGCAGATGGCCTGTCAATGAACGGTCAAATCGTGTCGGAGGCCGCGGTCCATAACATCCGGAGCCTGTGATGACACTCGGAGGAGAGAAGTCAGAGTTTCCGTTGCATTAGCTCTCACTCCGGAAAATGCTTGGCGGAAGTTGCCGGATGTTTCAATGTGACCGAGTCAGCTTGCGTTATATATTATTTCCATTCGACACGCATGCGTTGGGAGGAAAGGGACATCAATGCGGATGCCAGTCGCGCGGTGATGCGTTTTCCATACGGACTTTACATCGTGAGGCGAACGCCCGGCATCCTGAGAATGACACTTTCCGGCGAGGCCCTTGCCTACCCGGTATTCCTTCCTGTGCGAACGGGAGCGAACGTCTTTTCCCTGCCGATCAATCTTTCCAGATCTCTGGGAAACCTGTTTGCTTCACCAGACAGCTACGCGGTATCAAGCGGACCTAACTCAAGCACCGCGGACCTATTGACTTTTGAAGAGCCTTCCACAAGCAATCAGCGCGGGCCTTTCTACCATTCTTCGAAACCGGATGCAGCGGCAACCAGCCGGGAAGCGCGGTGGTGGACAGCCGCAACCAAGGCCGGATCACTCTCGATATCCCCTCGTGAGCTTTCATTACACCCCTACCCACGCGTCCTGGATAACTCTGTTAGGACACTTCTTCAGTATCCTCACACGAACGGGCTTCAGCAGCAGGTTCATAAATCAGGCACGGCTTTGGAAAGGTTTCTCAAATCATTTGTCGAAACATACAATCGAACCCGCGGCCCATTCAACTGGACCAAAGGGCCGGAGAAGCTAAGCAAGATCCTCAATCGCCAGCAGATCCTCTCCACCAAGCTCCAGGCCCACGTCGCCGCAAACATCATGCTGGAACCGGGCCGCAGCCACATCCTGGGTTTCCTCAGGCGGGCGATCTCGGGGGATGAAATCGACGAGAAGCTCTACTCGGACCAGGTCAAGGATCTCGTCAACAAGGGAGTTTACTATAAGTCCACCCTTCCCAGCCTGTTAGTCCACTCCAGGAAATACACGGTGAAAACAGAGTTTGCCCTTCGCGAGCCAGCATTCATGCATGGCATGGACAACGTTTCCGGCGAGAACGAACTGGCCCAGGTGTTCTTCTCGCCTTTCGCCTGGGATGCTGTCGAGCCGTTTGACTCAGCCAGTGGCAAGAGGCCGGGAAAGATCTTCACCCAGTCGCTCTTCCCAAGCGAGATGACCATCAACAACGCCTCCGTATTCCAGTTCTCCCTCAGAACCACCAAGGAAGGAAGCAACGGAATCCGTCCGCTGGTGGATGCGAACATCAGAGCCCAGTGGAACAACCCGAAATGGGATTCCAAGCTGAATCTGCCCACACTCGCGGCATACTCGGCCACAACCCTTGGCGTCGGTCAAAACGCCCTCGACGTCAAACCCGACAAATCCGAGATATATTCCCTACGAGCCCGCCGGTCCCAAATTCACCGCCAGCAACCTTCAGGCTAACGGGAACGCCACCACCGGCTCGTTCTTCCACAATGCGGGACACCTGCTTGTGGACGGCTCCTTCAACGTCAACTCCACCTCCGTCGATGCCTGGGAGGCCTTTCTATCAGGCACGCTCAATCTGCCCGTGCGCAAACTCAACGAAAAGGGCGTGATCACCGGCTTCGAAAACGTCACGGGGATCCGTTACCCCCGCGCCGCCGCACCCATGGGCAAGGGAATGAAAACCGAAGCTCTCGACGAAAATTACTGGAACGGGTTCCGCGAACTGACCGCTACCGAGGTGAGAACCCTCGCCACCAGCATCGTCGATGAAATCAAGGACCGCGGCCCGTTTCTGACTCTCGGCTCATTTGTCAACCGCAAGCTCGCTGACGACAAGAACGGGAAATCCGGCGCACTTCAGGCGGCCCTCGACAACTCCGTCAACAAAGACCTCGACCCAGATTTCCAAAGCCCCGCCAATCCGTCGATCATTCCGACGCTCCCTGCAAACAGCAATCAGGGATCGGGATTCCCAGGCCAACTCCTCCAGGGCGACCTGCTCCAGGCACTCGGCCCCTACATGACCGTCCACTCGGACACATTCACTATCCGCGCTTATGGCGAGGCCAAAAGCGGCAACACTGTCACCGCCAAAGCCTATTGCGAAGCGGTCGTCCAGCGTCTGCCGGATCCGGTCATCTCCGGAGCCTCCACCGGCACAGCGCCCAGCAACCTGATAGTTGCTGCCAGCCCGTTCGGACGTCGGCTTTCGATCGTTTCATTCCGCTGGATGCATGAAGCTGAAATTTAAGACCACCTCCCATGCACTTCGTCATCACGCCGCTCGCGTTACTCTTTTCAGTCGGCATCACCTTTTCTCAAGCGGAAAAAATCCACTTCAGAACCCTCGCGCTTGCCGAATCCGAATTTCCTGAACTGTGGGTTTATGATTCAGCCAAACCGGCAGCGATTTCCTTTCCCGCTTCGCAACCCTCATCCCCGGTCAAAGCCGACAGGCCCGGCCCTCTGCGCATCTTCAAGAGACCCTTGGATGATCAAGGAAAACCGGAGGACGCCGCCCCCGCGCTGGTGAATTTACCCACATCTTCATCGATCTTGCTGCTCGGCTGGATGACCGGGGAAAAACCGGGCTTTCTTGCGATCGAAGATCCCTTCCTCACCATGAAGAACGACGACTGGCTGTTCATCAACACCACGGGAGTTCCTCTGGCCATTCAGATCGGCGAAACCGCAAAGCCGGTTCCGATCAAGGCGAACAGCCACCAGAACCTCAAGATTACCGCGCCAAGTGGCACCGGCGCGGCAGTGATCATCGCCACCCAACAAGCCGACGGAACATGGAAGTCGGTTTACTCCAGCTACTGGCCGATCTACGACGACAAACGCGGACTGGTGGTGGCAGCTCAAAAGGGCGAAAGGTTCAATTTCACTTATATCAACGATCAGATTTCCAACAACCCGAAATCCCAGCCACCGGGGGGAAACAAGGATTAAAACAGAGTGTTCCGGCAACTGGCCGATACTAGCAGATGTGTTGTAGATGCCGGCGGATACCGCAGGTTGCAGCCAGCTCATCTCATCAACCGCCTGAATCCCCCTATCCCGGTCGCAAACAGAGCAGTTGATAGTGATATTAATGCTGCGGGCGTTTTCCATCGTCGCCGTTGATCGAGTGCCAAGTGTTTTGATCGTTCATCCGCTTTCAACAGATCACCGCGGTTTTCATGAGCCGTGATCCTCGGGTCCATTCCCGCAAATCATGGCTTACTCACATGCAAGCGGAAGAAGATCCGGTCATTCCCTGCGCCCGGCGTGTAGGTGCCCTGCCATGATTCGGGATCACCTTCAGCGATGCGGGCGTGAACAACCCCACTCGTGGTCCAATCAACGCCAAGAGCGGGCGAAACCTCCACGCGGTAATCAAGGTCCGGGCGATCCGCTGGACGCTGATAGACAAATGTGAGTGATTCGCCCGACTTGGCGAACTGGACACCGGCGGTGGACGGGATCTTCGGCGGCAGGCCGAGAGCGTATTTAAGAAGGTTGGTGAGACCGTCGTTTGCGGGGGTGGCATTGGGGCCGCTGATGGATTCATCGGCAAGTTCGTCTTCGTTGAAGATGCCCGCCGCCCATGAATCAAAGCTCATGACCGCAGGGGTAACAGTAATTGTGAATGTCCCGCTGGAAACGTTTCCCGCAACATCGCTGGCGGTCACCGTCACCGTCGTGGTCCCAAGCGGGAAGGTGGAACCGGAGGCGGGCGTGTTGGTGGTCGAAAGCGCGCCGCTCACCGCATCGAGGGCGGAGGTCGAGAAATTCACCACCGCGCCTGCGGCGTTGGTCGCTTCGGCGGTGATGTCGGGCGGCACGGTGATGACGGGTGGCGTTAGATCCTGCGCGCTGACAGCCAGAGTTGAGGAGGTTTCGCCAAATGCATTGGCGGCGGAGAGACGCAGGACATAATTACCGGGATGGCTGAAGGTCACGTTGGTGGCAGCTTGGGAGAGCTGGCCGAAGATCGCAGTGCCGGGACCGCTGACGAGGCTCCAGAGGGAACTGCTGGCGTTGGTGGTGCTTCCGGCGAGAGGCGCGGCGACGCCGGTCTCTGCCGCGGGTGCGGGGCCGGTCGCCAAGGCCGGGGCTTGGTCGAGTGAGTAGCCGATGGTGAGCCGGGGTCGCTGGGCGAGAGTGGCATGGTTGTCGGAGCCGAAGCGCGCGAACACGTTGCCGCCGGTCGTATCGTTGACCATCTTGAGCATCAGACCGAGTGGGGCCGCAGTGCCTGCCACGTCGCTGACCGCCGAGACCAGCGCGGGGTTGGAAGCGAAGGTGTATTGAGTGCCGACGGGCACCGTGATGGGATTGAAGCCGGCGAGCGTGGCCAGTGATGCGGCTTCATAATCCGTGCCGGGCCCGCCGCCCGCAGAGGTCCACGGGTCGGTCGCATTGCCGGTGCGCGTGGGCCAATCGGCACCGGTGGCAGCGCCATTGGCAGCATTGGAGCCGTCGCCGGTGCCTTCGATGAAGGTTGTTAGCAGCTTGCGCAGTTCGAGCGTATTGAGCGACGTGCCACTGCCGGCGGAGACCGCCCAGAGATCGAGCGTGACGCTGTTGATCGTCGCACCCACAGGAATCTGTGAGACGTCGAAGGAGAACAGGCCGCGGAGAGCGCCGCCGTTTCGCCCGACAATGACCTGGTCGCGGGTGCCGGAGTTCATGGTCGGCAAGTCGCTTCGGATCAGGGTGGCCGCATGCGAGTATTCATTGACGCCTTCCCGCAGGATCAAGGAAGAGGACGGGGCGACGATCACGGTGAAGTCCTGATAGGTGCTGCCGACCGCGTTGGTCGCCGTGCAGCGGAGGATGTAGGTGCCATCCGCCGGGAAGGAAACATGGGTGTCGGAAGCGGCGGGATCGGCAAAGGTGGCGGCACCGGGGCCGGAAACCTGCGACCATGCGATGGTGGTGCCCGCTCCGCCGGTTACCGAAGCGCTGACGCGCAATCTGAGCGTGTTCGATGGAACGGAGACGGTGTCTCCGGAGGGACTCGTGAGCGCGACAGTTGGGTCGTCCACCGAGGGGAAACCGGGGATCGGCGTCCAGACGAGGTTCACGCCGGTGCCGGAGTTTTGCAGGGTGAACGCGCCATAGGTGGCAACGGGCCGGCCGCCCGCATCGGCCGTCACGGTGCCGAGTGTGAAGGAACCGGTCATCGGGGATGCGGTGATCACGGGAAAGGTCCGCGGAGTGCGCCAGAAGCTGTGGAGGAAGTTCGTCGTGCTGCCTGGTTGGTTCAACAGCACATCGACCTTCGCACCACCGGTGACGCTGACGGCCGCCGCAACGACCGCACCAGCGGTTTCCAACGAGTTTCCGGATAGTCCCCAACTCGCATTGCCGGTGGTGCCGAAGCCAAGGCTGCCAGGGAATGTCAGACCGGGAGCAGACGGCGCGAGCGCGCCATGGATCGTGGTGTTTCCGGCGATGACTCCACTGCCGCCCAACGAGGCACCGCTGGCCACGACCACCGCGCCGGTGCCGCCGAGGCCGCTGGTTTTCAGGACTCCCTCCGACACGGTCGTCATGCCGCTGTGGGAATTCGCGCCGTTCAGCAGGAGCTCACCGGGACCGGTCTTCGTGAGGCTGCCCGTGCCGGTCAGCGGATTCGCGATGGCGAACGAGATTCCGCTGTTGATGGAAAATGTTCCACCGCCGGTTCCCAGCATGACACCGCCGTTAGGGCGATTCATCTCGAAGCCCGCGGTAGGTTGGAAGATGCCGTTGTCGAGTGTGAGCATCCCGGCATTGAAAGCGGCGGGGTTGCCGCCGAGGTTTGAAAGGTTTCCGACTTTTAAAGTGCTGCCTCCGTTGACGATGAGACCACCGGTGAAGGAGTCGTTCGCGCCGCTGAGACTCACGTTGCCGACGCCGCCATTGCCGCAGATGAGCGCGCCGGTCCCGTCGATGTCCGCCGCGATGTAGATCGTGCGGGAGTTGTCGTTGGCTGGATAGAGAATGGAGTTGGCGCTAACCGACAGGGTGCCGGCGAGGGTGAACAGGGTGCTGGCGTTTCCGTTTTCAATCGACCCGCCATCCAGCGCGAGGTTCGCGATGGTGATGGTGTCGTTGTTGCCGCCCTTGAAGCGGAGAACCGACAGCGGCGGGAGGGCGAGCGAACGACCGCCGAAGGTAAAGTTTCCTGCAACCGGTGGAGACCTCAAGGCATACTGCGCGGCGGTATAGTCCTTCGCAGAGGTGGGAGGGAGCGTATCGTTCCAATTTCCAACGACATTGAAGGAGGTCGCACCGAATGCATCGTCGGACTTCAGGGCGATCACCGGGGAAGTGGCGGAAACCGACTTGTAGGTGGTGACCGTGTAGGGGGGCAGCACAGCGGTGAAGACCCCGCCGGTGACGCTGACGGCCGCCTGGCTGGCGAGTGAAAGCGTGTCCGAGGTCACCCAGCGGTCCGTGCGACGGCTTCCGTTTTGTATCGCTCGCCAAGGTCATACGCACCATGCGCGACACCGGTCGCGACATGAAATCGAAATACAAGGAAACCTCGCGCGGAGGACTCGCGGTGAACGTCGTCGAGTGATGAGACGAGTTCCACTTTGCTGCGCCCCGGTTCTCAAGAGCACGAGATGTAAGGAAGCCAAGTTCACGAAGCGTCGGATTCCGTCCGCCGCACCTTGGAGATGTCCCGAGAACCTTCCCCTCCCCTCACTGCTGGCGATTCAATGCGAGTTCCACAAGCTGTGTGGAAATCTTGCGGATCTCCTTCATGGATTCGGGTGTCGGCTCCTGGCCGTTCTCCAGGTTCATCTTCTTGCTCAGACCCTCGAGCAGATCACGCATGGCCGAATAATTCGGTCGGTCGGAAATCTTCGGTTCCAAGCTGGCGATACAGTCCGAGTAGTATTCCGCGATATCTTTCCGCATCACCTTGCGGGCACGTTCGGGAGAAAATTGATTGTCCACGGCCACGGAGGAAACTTCCAGTGCCCGGATCCAGCCGCCCAACGAAATCAAGTGGGCCAGATCCGCATCCTTGAGCGTGACCAATTCGTTCTCCACATCCCTCTGGGTGGCGGACAACTCAATTTTCAGTTGGGGCACATCGCCCTTCTTCGCGCTCTCCAACAGCCCCGCCGCGTGGCGGTTGATCCGGTCCCCCGCGCCCAGAGCCTTCCCATAACGGGTCAGATCCTTCGCCATTTTTTCCACATCCTTCAGCTGATCGGCCTGAACCATGAGGAAACCATCGGCGATGAGAAACCCCAATTCGATCGCGAGATCCGCACGATCCACGGACATCCGGGCCGGCATTTTCCGCTCCACTTCGGCGATGGGCAAGGGCATCAGAAACTGCAAGGTATCAAACAGTTTGGAGATCGAAGGAGCGGTGAATTTGTTCACCGAAAGTTGCAGACGGATGTCAGCATCGTCGAGCAAATCGTTTGGGATTTCTCCGTTGGGTCCGACGACATCCGCAGCGACTTCCACGGCATTAGGAGCACCCTCGATTTTCAGGGATTCCTCTGCCGAAATCACAGGCGTAGCCAGGGCGAACGAGGCGGAAAGACTGAGTAGTTTCAAATTCATGCGCGGAGACTGCATCAACGTGACGTGATTGCGAGGAATTTGCCACTCGCAGGATGCCCCGGAGCGAGGATTTCCTTTTCCAAAAAGCAACCGGGAAGACGGGATTCTGGAAAGGTGCGCTGAAATTCAGGGAAGTGCCGCATGGTTTCGGTCAAATTCCGAGCTGTTTGACCATTTTCACCGTGGGCAGGGCCAGCCCGTTTTCCAAGGGCACTTCGTGGTGGCTGATTTCCCGGTATCCGGCTGCCTGATAGAGCGGCACGCCTGCCAGCGTCGCTGAGAGCTCGATCTCCTTGAAGCCGGCGTTGATGATCGCCGCCTCGCAAGCATCGAGAATCGTTCTGCCAATTCCCTGCCGCCCCCAGTCCGGGTGCACGAAAAACGCCCTGACCCGCGCGGGATCCCTGGCAGGATTCAGTTCGGGATCCACCCCAGACCGCGCCTCATCGCCGCCGAACAGGGACGCGCGCTTGCTCCACCCGCCACAGCCGATGATGACCTCGTCATGAGTCACCACGAAATAGGTTTTATCCGAAATCAGCTGCCGGTCCACGGCGAACACCGGTCCGAGCGCCGCCTCCCGCTGGGATTTGGAATAACAACCTGCCTGGAGCCCGTGCACCGAAAGCGGAATCAACGATTGCAGCGCGGGAACATCTTCCATCGTGGCCAGGCGAATCGTCCAATTCATGGTGACGGTTCCTTTCAGTCCACCGCCCTCACCGCCCAGCGCAGTTTGGCGGAGGTGCTACGCGGGTTCATGCGGCGCTCCTCCGGGCTCGCGGTGACGGGGCCATCGCAAGTTTCCGAGTAAATGCCGTCGCGGACGCCGAACTTCATCGCTTGTTTGACCCGCCGGTCCTCTCCCGAGTGGAAGGTCAGAATGGCGACGCGGGCTCCGGGCTTGAGGCACTTCGGAAGCACGCGGAGAAATGCATCGAGCGCGGTGAGCTCCTCGTTTACAGCAATGCGGATCGCCTGGAAAACGCGGCGCACGGTGAGTTCGCGCTCGTCCTCGTCACTGATGCGCACGGACTCCCGGATCGCCGCTGCGAGCGCGGTGGTGTTGGCGAACCAGGTGCCGGCAAGTGCTTGGGCGATGGACTCGGCGCGGGGTTCGTCGGCATTTTCGTGGAGGGCGGTTTCGAGTTTTTCCGCGCTGGTTTTTGCCAGCCAATCGGCGGCGGAAAGTCCTCGACTCGGATTCATCCGCATGTCGAGCGGACCGTTGGATTTGAAACTGAAACCGCGCGAGGGGTCGTCGAACTGCATCGAGGAGCAGCCGAGATCGGCGAAAATGAAGTCGACCTGTTCGATGCCGCGTTCCGCGAGGACCTTGGCGATGCCGGCGTAATTCGAGCGTGCGGCTTCGAAGCGTTCTTTTCCATAGCCGAGACCGAGCAGGCGCGCCTCGGTTTTCGGGAGTTCCAGCGGATCGAGGTCCATGCCGATGAGTTTTCCCGCAGGGCCGATTTTTTCGAGGAACCTAACGGCATGGCCGCCGTAACCGAGCGTCGCATCCACGCCGGTCATTCCGGATTCTAACCGGAGAGCCTCCTGGGATTCATCGACGAGAATCGGAATGTGGGAGCCGGCCGGGGTCTTGCCTGAGGCGATGACCCTGGCCACCGTCTCGCCATAGCGGGCAGGGTCGTGCTCCTTGTATTTGTCCTCGAAACGACGGGGATTTTTCCCGCTGTAACGCTTGCGACGGGGAGGACGTGGGCTTTCCTCGCTCACAGTTCGGAGTATTTCAGGTTGTTCCCCCGGGATTTCTCGACCGGATAGCGGATGTCGTTGCGGGCGATCTTCGCCTGCATGACTTCGCCGAGATTCATGCCAAGATTGTCCGCGAATTCGAAAAGCAGGATGGCGACATCGGCGATTTCCGAAGCGATCTCCTCACGGTTTTTTTCCAGGCGTTTTTCAATCTGCTCTTCCTGTTGCCAGACGAAATGCTGCATGAGCTCTCCAGCCTCGGCGGCGATGGCGACGGCCAGATCCTTGGCGTTGTGGAATTGCCGCCAGTCGCGGGCATCCACGAAGGTCTGGATTTGCGCGGTTAGCTCGGAGATGGAATCGCTCATGGCGTGAGGCTTAGCGTGGATGGTGAAGCGATGCTAGGATTTATCGGAGGGAATCGGGGTATCATGAAGTCACCACGAAAAGTCCCCCGCCCCACCCTCGGCCCGCTCCGACCCGACGTCTTCACCTCCGTCCACACTTTCGGCGACGACCTCATCTTCCACCCGCATCTCCACGTCCTCGCCGCAGACGGACTCTGGTTCACGAATTCACCTGACAAGCAAGAAGCCCGCTCGCCTAAAAACCGCCGCCAAAAGAAATCTTGGCAAAGCCGTCCGGAAAGCTACGCTCGCACCGATTATAATTCCCCCCCCCGGAATCTCCTGATTTCACGAAATCCGGGCCTCTGGTGAGCTCTCTTCATTTCAGAATTTCAACGTTTCAGTTTTACTCGAACTCCCCTTTTTCCCCGCCCCCCTCGGCACGGCCACCGGCTCTTTCAACGGCCTTCACGCCAAAACAAAATTTCCAGCAACCTGGTGTGACTCGCAGCGTGCTCGGCGGCCAACCGCTTAGTGCGCTCTCACACTTGTTCGATCGCATGTCCGAACCGTGATCAGGCCCGAAAAGTCCTTTCTCCCCCTCATTCCCATGAAAATTGCGCATTTACTCATCGCCCTGACTTTTGCCGCCGTCAGTTGTAAAGAAAACCGCGCGGAGGACGAATCCGCTGAAGGTGCCTCCGGATATTGGGAAAAACTCACCATGCAGCCCTTCACCGATGCCCAGGGCATGGTCATGGTCGAACTGCCGTTTCCCTCCACCTGGAAGATCGTGCGAAACCACGGTCCGAATGAACCGTCGATCATCGGTCCGCACGGCACAAAGGTCTTCGATTTCCCCGGCAAAAGTTTCCTTTTTACCAACGACCCCTCGATGCGGCAGACCTACCAGCGGGTCGGCCAACCCTTGCGGGCGATGCCGGGCATCGATGCGCTGGTTCGCGAGGACCTCGTCCCATGGTCCGCCAATCTCGGCCTGCGCTACCTCCGCCACTACGAAATCCCGGAACTTTCGAAAATCGACCAATGGTATAACGACCAGCTCTTCAAAGCGGTGCCCGGCAAGACGAAAGTCACAGTGATCGGTTCGGATTGGGAAAATCAGAATGGAGAACCGCATTTCCTGCTGACCCATCTGGTGGTCGGTTCCAGCGCCGGATTGCAAACGTGGTTCTACTCTTGCAACGGCATGCAGGCAGAGAAGGCGCACTTCGAGACCGTGAAAAAACAACTCATCTTCGCCCTGGCCAACGGCCGCTACAATCCGGAGCAAATCATGGCCTACAACCAGCGTGAGGCGCAGAAGGCCGGCCAAAGCTGGGCCGCGCACAATCAGCGCATGGCCGCGAACCAGGCGGCCTTCGAGGCGAGCCAACGCGCCCACGTGAACCGCAGCAACGCGATCAACGACGCCATCATGAGCGGCTGGCGCGAGCGCAATGCCGTCAGCGACAAGGCTCAGGAACGCTTCATCGACACCATCAACGAGAAGACCAACGTCGTCGATCCCACGACCGGCCAGAGCTTCAAGGTGGACAGCGGCTCCAACAACTACTGGATGAACCGGGACGGCAAGTACATCAGCACCGACCACTCCACCTACGACCCCAACCTCGACGAACTCATGAACCGGCAACACTGGCAGAAGCTGGAGAACGCCGAGTGAGTCGCGATATCCCGATCCAACAAATTTTAATTTATACCAAGAGACAACCCTCCAATCCCCAACCCCGCCCCCAAACCAATGAAAACCGCCTCATCAGCTCCTCCTGCCTTGCTGGCAACCGCCCTCGGCTTTCGCATCACTTTTTTGTCTGCGATCCTAAGCTTGTTTACGACCATGGAAAGCCATGCGGCCGCTGGAGACCTGGATCCAAGTTTTGGCACCGGAGGCAAGGTCACTACTGTTTCTAGCTATAGTGGATTTTATGGGATTAACGCAGCAGCAATTGACGCCAGCGGGAGAATTCTCGCGACAGGCACCGTCGGCATAGGCACCGAGCCGGTTAGCTTTGCTGTCACGCGATACACCTCCCTTGGGGAACTTGACACCTCCTTCGGAGTTGATGGCGAGGTCAAAACTGATTTTCCCGGATATATTGCTTTTGCTGAAGCAATTGCAATTGATTCCGATGGTATGATCGTAGTTGCTGGATGGCTTGGTTCACAAACTATTGCTCGACGAGGAGGTTTCGCACTAGCCAGGTACACGACTACGGGTGTGCTTGACTCTAGCTTCGGAACAAACGGGAAAGTTTTCACCGAATTCCCCGACGGGCCCACCACCGGCACTTCTGTTGCAATCGACGGCAACGGTAGAATTCTGCTTGGCGGATATGCTTTGCGGACAGGACCTGGTACTACTGATAAAGACTTTAGCCTCGTCTGCTACACCCCTACGGGCGCACTCGACGCCACGTTCGGCACAGGCGGCATAGTTACTACTGATTTTTATGGTGAACAAGACATAGCTAACTCGTTGGTGATTCAAACGGACGGCAACTTTTTGCCGACGCATCGAGCGTGCTGGATCTCCAATCCGCGCTCACCGGCGGAACCGTATCCGGCCAGGGATTGTTGCGGGTGAATTCCTCAGCAGCCACCTTCAGCGGGCCGCTCGCGCTCGGAAGCGAGCTCACGACCGCCGTCGAGTCCACGCTGACCCTTAACGGAACGATCACCCATGACGGATTGCTCACTCTGGGCAAGGCAGACGGAACGGGTGCCAGCTCCCTCTACGTCAATGGTG
>JBGSTM010000209.1:0-21784 GCA_041736495.1 Akkermansiaceae bacterium | reverse complement strand
CTGTTTCGCCACACTCTGGACCTGTGCGCGGACGATTCGGGAAACCGTGAGCCACGAGAGCGTGCCGATGGCGATGAACAAGGGCACCAGCGTGGTGATGGGCTCGACCCAGGCGGTGGTTTTGTTGATGGCCGCGCTGTCACTGCCGGCCGGATTGAGCCAGCCGACGACGAGGGTGGTGAGCTCGGTGGTGAGCGGTTCGAGGGTTTTTCCCAAGAGGATTACGACGATGAGGAAGGGCAGGGCGTAGAGGATATCGACGATGCGCATCATGACCGCATCGGTTTTTCCCCCGGCGTATCCGGATAGAGCGCCCCAACAGACTCCGATGGTGACGGAAACAAGAGTCGTGATGAGACCGACGGCGATGGAAATCCGCCCACCGGATAGAACCCGCGAGAGGATGTCGCGGCCGAGGTGGTCGGTGCCGAACCAATGGGCTTCGGATGGGCCGAGGTTTTTGGCGGGGAGGTTCTGATGATCGGGATGCTGGATCAGCCCGGGGATGGCCGGCAGGATGAGGCAGGCGGCGATGATGAGGAACAGCGCCACCACACTGACCATCGCCGCGCGGTTGCGGGCGAGGCGGTGGGCGGCGTCTTGCCAGAGGGAGCTGCCGGGATCGAGGGTAACGTCGGACATGAAGATCGAGTCAGTTGTTAGCGCGGAGTCTTGGATTGAGCCAGAGGCCTAGCAGGTCGGTGAGGAAGTTGGCGATGATGATCAGCGTGCCGTAAAGCATGACGATGCCGAGAATGACCGGAGCATCGCCGACCTCGATGGCCTTGATGAAATGCAGGCCGAGGCCGGGCATGGCGAAGATGCTCTCGATGACGACGGAACCGGAAATGATCGACGCGAAGGCGGGGCCGATGAAGGCGACCGCCGGGATGATGCCGCCGCGCAGGCTGTGGCGGATGAGCATGCGGAAACTGCCGACACCCTTGGCCTTGGCGGTGCGGATGTAGTCCTGGCTAAGGATTTCCAACATCCCGGCACGAGTCAGGCGGGACAAATAGGCGGCGGTGGCAAGGCCGAGCGTGACGGCGGGAAGTAGCCACGAAGCGGGATCGGTCGGGTTCCAGCCCATCGCCGGCAGCAGGTTCATCCGGCGACCGAACTGGTCGGCTAACAACGGCCCGATGACGAAGGCCGGAATACAAATGCCGATCATCGCCACGGCCATGGCGGAGTAGTCCAGCAGCGTGTTTTTCTTCCATGCGGCGATCACTCCGAGCGGAATGCCGATGCAAATCGCGATGGCCATGGCGGCGAGACCCAACCTGACTGATACGGGAAACGCCTGGGAAATGATTTCCGTCACCTCGCGTCCTTCGAGACGCAGGCTGAGCCCGGGATCTCCTTGGGTTAGATTTTTGAGCTGGCGGAAATACTGGACCTGCACCGGTTGATCGAGACCATAATAGGCCTCGATTTTTTCCCGGATGTGCTCGGGGATCGCTTTTTCAGCGGATTTGAAAGGGCCGCCGGGCAGTGCCTTGATCAGGAAAAACGTGACGGTGAAGAGCACGAAGAGCACGAGGATCCCCTGGAAAAACCGTTGGGCGAGATTGACGAACATGGATCAGTTGGGATTTCAGCGTTCGAGGTGGATGGCCTCCCAGGCGTGGTTGTCTAGCAGCAAGGGGTGCCAGCCTTTCACCTCGGGCCGTAGCAGATAGTTGCGGGTGTAGTGGGAAATCGGCAGGATGGGCATCGCGTCCATCAGGATCGCTTCCGCCTGCCGGAACAAGGCGAAGCGCTCGGCGGGGTCGGACTTCAATGCGGCCTCGCGCAGCAGCGCCTCGTAGCGCGGGTCGCTCCAACCGGTGTTGTTGTTTCCGTTTCCGGCGGTCCACATGTTGAGGAAGGTCGTGGGATCGAGGTAGTCGCCGATCCAACCGGCGGACGCCATGTCGAAATTCAGCGACTGCTGGGCGCTGATGTACGATCCCCAGTCGCGGTTCTGGATGTTGACCCGAATGTTGAGGTGCTTTTTCCACATTGCCTGCACCGCCTCGGCGCTGGCCCGGGCGGAGGGGCGGGCGATCATCAGGGAGAAGATGGGAAAACCGTCGCCATTCGGGAAACCCGCCTCGGCGAGCAGGGCGCGGGCTTTTTCCGGATCGAAGGAAAGCTTCGGCTCGGGCTCGTAGGTGCCCATTTTCGGGGTCAGCGAAACGGTGGGCATGAACCCCTCCATGATGTGCTCGCAGATTTGCTCTCGGTCCAGCGTGAGTGAGAGTGCCTGCCGCACCCGCGGATCGGATAGAGCGGGGCGGGTGGTGTTCAGGCGGATGAAGGTGGTGCCGACGTAGGGTTCCTGGCGGAGGTATTTCCGGTCGTTTTCCTTCACGGTGCGGATCAGGTCGGACGGGAGTTGATAGGTGGTGTGGAGCTGGCCGGAGAGAAACGCGCGGGTCTCGGTGTAAGGGTTCTCGATCGGGAAAAATCGGATGCCGTTCAGCCCGACGGCGGCGGCGTTCCAGTAGTAAGGATTGCGCGTGACTTCGATGAAGTCATGGAACCGCCAGTGCTTGATTTTAAACGGCCCGTTGCCGACCAGGTGATCCAGCGTGCTCCATTTCGTGAAACGGTCGATCATTTTTCCATGCTGGAGCACCACGTGGCGAGGCACGGGGAACCAGGTGTAGTGGCGGGTGAGTGATGGCAGGTAGGGCACCGGTTCGCGCAGTTTTACCCGCAGCGTGAAGTCGTCCACGGCCGTCACGCCGACTTGGGAGAAATCGGTGGTTTTGCCTTTGTTGTAGTCCTCCGCGTTCACGATGAAATAGAGCATTTCCGCATACGGCCCGGCGAAATCCGGGTGAAGTAGCCGGTTGTAGGCGAACACGAAATCATGTGCGGTCACCGGCGCGCCATCCGACCATTTTCCCTCCGGCTGGAGGTTGAACGTCCACTCGGTCATCTCCGGGTTGTGAGTCCAGGAAGTCGCCGCGCCGGGCGGGGCCGCGTCGTCCTGCGACGGATGATCCGCGACCAGGCCCTCGAACAGCGAGGTGATGATCTTGCTCTCGATCACCCCGGTCACCAGCTGGTGGTCCAGTGCTTTCGGTTCCGCGGAGTTTCCGACCAGCAGGATGCCTTCCCGGTTCGCCCTTTCGACCTGGGTTTCCTTTTGGCAGGAGGCGAGCAGCAAACAGACAGGAGCTAAGATCAACAGCAAACAGCGGAGCATCACGGCCGGGAACATGACGGCCGATGTTGAAATTGCAGGCGAATTTTCAGAAAATCGACTCCAACTCACGCCCGCTCAGGACTTGCAACATCCCACCCTGCGTCTAAATACACGGGTGACAACCTTGTGAAAAGTTACTTCCTCCGCCGCCTGTTGCTGATTCCGCCGACTTTGATCGGGATCACGCTGCTGGTCTTCACCATCACCCGCTTCGTCCCCGGCGGCCCGATCGACCGGATGCTCCAGCAAGCAGCGGAAGGCGGCAATGGCAAAGGGGCCTCCGCCAGCTCCAAGGGCGGGCTCAGCGACGAGCAGCTGGAGGAACTCGAAGAAGATTACGGACTCGATAAAAACACGCTCACCGCTTACGGCCAGTGGCTTGGGATTTTTCCGCGGGAAGTCCAGATCTCGAAGGGAGAGTTCGACATCCAGTCGGACGAAACGATCGGCGGCTCGATCGATGGAAAAACCACCGCCCTGCTCGTCTTGAAAGGCGACGGCCGGCTCGTCCAAGTCAAGCGCGAGAACGGTAAGGTCGTATCCGCGGTGTTTTCCGAAACCAGCAAGCCCGTTGCGGATGAAAACTGGAGGATTCGCTACGAAACCGAGGCCGACCGCCAGGAGCGCTACCTCCGCCGGAACTCAGGCACCACTGAAAAACCCGCCTACCGCGACCGGGTCGTCGTTTTTAAATCCAAATTCTCCGGCATGCTCCAGGGGAACCTCGGCCGCTCGATGGTCTATGGTGATCCCGTCGTGGACATGATCGCCAGCCGCATGCCCATCGCCGTTTATTTCGGGCTGCTCACCGCACTCATCACCTATGCCGTCTGTCTGCCGCTGGGGGTTTTGAAAGCCCTGAAACACCGGACTTTCATCGATTCCGCCAGCTCGGTGCTCATTTTCCTCGGCTACTCGATTCCGGGATTCGCGCTCGGCGCCATCCTGCTCGTCCACCTCGGAGCGCGGGCGAATCTCTTCCCGCTCTTCGGCCTGACCAGCGCGGACTTCGGCGAAATGAACCGCTGGGACCAGATCAAGGACCTCGCCCACCACACCGTACTGCCACTCACCTGTTATATCGTCGGCGGATTCGCGATGCTCACGATGCTGGTGAAGAACAATCTGATGGACAATCTCGCGGCCGACTACGTGCGCACCGCCGTCGCGAAAGGCGCAAGTTTCCGCGGCGCTGTGTTCGGTCATGCGTTCCGGAATTCGATGATTCCCGTCGCGACGAGCCTCGGCGGACTGATCACCATTTTCGTAAGCGGATCGATGTTGATCGAGCGTGTGTTCGACATCCAGGGCTTCGGGCTGCTTCAATTCCAGTCGGTCGTCGAGCGCGACGTGCCCGTCATCATGGGGACCCTCACCATCGCGGCGCTGCTCACGCTGGTGGGCAACGTTATTTCCGATCTCACCGTCGCGCTGGTCGATCCGCGCATCAAATTCGAGTAGCATGAGGCGGATCACCGGAGCTTTTCTAACTCTCCTCGGCGCCCTCGCGGTCGTCGGCGAGCTCAAGGGCATCGCGTTTCCCACCGCGCGCTGGTTTTTCGAAACCAGCCGGGAAGTGCCCTGGTTGAAATCCGGCGAAATCCCGTGGTTCGGCTGGCTGTCCTCCGGCCTGCTCGTTCTAGCGGGACTGACGATGATTGTCCGCTCGTTCACCGGCGGCCCGCCGAATCCGGTGACCGTCCGCCGCGTCCGCCGCTTCCGCGAAATCAAGCGCGGCTACTTCTCGCTGCTTATCCTGCTAGGGCTGTTCGGCCTCGCCGCGCTCGACCAGGTGGTCGTCGGAAAACGTGCGCTCGCCGTCGAGCAGGACGGCAAATGGCGCTTCCCGGCGTTTCTCCCCGGCGATCTGAAAAACAAGGACTTCGGCATCGAAGGTCCGCGCGCCGAAGCCCCTGCGAACTACCGGGACTTGAAACGAGATTTCAAAGCTGCCGGCAAGGGCCGCGTCATCCTCCCCCTCGTCCCCTACGATCCCACCGGCGACACGCTCGCCCCGCGCTCGCGCTCGATGGAAAAACGCGGCAGGACCTATCATGAAGGCCGTGGGGACAAGCCCTACTTCGGCCTTGCCGCCAAATACTACGACATCGACGACGCCCGCATGCACCTCCGCTACACCCTGCGGCGCGGATTGATCAGTGGTCCCGTCGATGGCTGGGATGAGACCGGCACTCCCGTCTACAGCGCGGAATACCGCGAAGGCGAACTCGTCTCGGAAAAATACACCGGCCCTGGTGAAAAAGAGGATTTCCTCGCCAAAAATTCCAGCGACATCCGCGCGGTAAAATACCACCCGGCCCCGCCACTTCCCGAGACCGGCAACTGGCTGGGCACCACCTCCCAAGGCTACGACCTCGTCGCCTACCTCTACGGTGGCCTGCAGGTGAATCTCAAGGCTGCGCTGATTTTCCTGCCTGTCGTCTATCTGGTCGGCATCACCATCGGCATGCTCATGGGTTATTTCGGCGGCTGGTTCGACATCGTCGCCGACCGGCTCATCGAAATTTTTTCCAACATTCCGTTCCTGTTCGTCATCATCATCCTCTCCAGCATGGTGCCGGAAAAATACAAGGGACTCGGCATCATCCTCGCCATCCTGATCGTTTTCGGCTGGATGGGCATCGCCTCGCTGATGCGCACCGCCGCCTACCGTGACAAGGCGCGCGACTATATCTCCGCCGCCCGCGTGCTCGGCGCGGGCACGCCCAGGATCATTTTCAACCACCTCCTACCTAACACCATCGCCATCATCGTGACGCTGGTGCCGTTCTCGATGTCCGGACTGATCTTCTCGCTCACCGCGCTCGACTACCTCGGGTTCGGCCTGCCACCGGAATACGCGTCTTGGGGCCGCCTTCTCAACGACGGCCTCGCCAATCTATCTGCTCCGTGGCTCGTCACTTCCACCTTCGTCTGCCTGGTCGGGCTGCTGGTTCTCATCACCTTCGTCGGCGAGGCCGTGCGCGAGGCGTTGGACCCTAAAAAATTCACCTACTACCGATGATGCGTCGTTTCTACCAGTTCGTGATTCTCACCGCCTGCCTCGGCCTGTTCGCAGGCTGCCGGCGTGAGACGACCGAGGTGAAACGCAGTTTCGGCTTCGACGAGTTCGTCCCGGTTTACAACCGCCACATCCAGAGCTGGCTCGTCGGTCAGGAAAAGGCCGCGCAAGAGGCCATCGAGAAAAACACCGCCGCTCTGGCCACTGCCGAAGGGGATGCGAAAGCGACGTTGGAAATCCAAGCGGCGTCCCTCCAGCGTGAGCTGGCGAAATGGCAGTTCCGCCTTTCGCTTGGCGATTACATCCAGTTCAAAACCTCCGGGGATGTTCCTACCGACCTCGTCTGGCAGAACGGCATGGACCAACCGGAAATCGGTGATCCCGCCGCGAAAAAAGGCGGTGTCCTGCGTCGGCATTTCCCCATGCTCGACTTCCCGCCGACCATCCGCCCCTTCGGCCCGAACTCGAACAACAGCTTCCGCGGCGACCTCTACGACAACATCGAGCTGCCACTCGTCACGCTCCACCCCGCCACGATGAAGGAGATCCCCGGCGTCGCCAGCGAATGGGCGATCACCGCGGATGGTCGCACCGTTTTCATGAAAATCGATCCCGCGGCGACCTACTCCGACGGGACACCGGTGAAATCCCGTGATTTCCTCGTCGGCCTCTACATTCGTGTTTCCGACAACGTCGTGAACCCCTACGCCAAACAGTTCTTCCGCGAGAACTATGCCCGGATCGCGACCTACGGCGACGGCCTGCTAGCCGTCACCTTGCCCGAAGCGCAGATCTACGCCGCCGCTGCTGCGGGAGCCGTCCCGCCCGCCCATCCCGGATTCTATGCCAATTACGGACCCGACTACGCAGAGCGCTATCAATGGCTCTTCCCGCCCACCACCGGCGCCTACGAGGTCCTCCCCGGGGATCTCGTGAAAGGTGTCTCGATCACCCAAAGCCGCGTAAAAGACTGGTGGGCCAAGGACCGGAAATATTTCAAACACCGCTTCAACGTCGACAAAATGGTCACGGTGTTAGTCCGCGATGAATCGAAAGCCTTCGAGCTGTTCCGCTCCGCCGAGCTCGATACCTTCCTGCTCACCCGGCCGGAGCTGTGGTACGAAAAGTCCGAGATCCCGCCGGTGTATGACGGCTACATCGACCGCGTCACTTTTTACAACCGTTATCCGAAAGTCCCGCGCGGCCTCTATCTGAATGTCACGCGCCCGCTGCTCGACGACCGCAACGTCCGCATCGGCATCCAGCACGCCATCCACTGGCAGAAAGTCATCGACGTGCTCTTCCGCGGGGATTTCACCCGCTTGAACGCGTTCAATGAAGGTTACGGCATCTTCAGTGATCCATCGATCCGCGCCCGGCCCTACTCCATCGAACTGGCCAGAGCCGCCTTCCGCGAAGCCGGCTTCACCCGGGAAGGCGCGGACGGAATCCTCACCAAACCCGACGGCACACGTCTCTCTGTCGCCGTTTCCTACTCCTCGCATCCGGTCATCGACCGCATCTTCGCCATTCTCCGGGAAGAAGCCAAAGCCGCCGGATTCGAACTCCGGCTGGATGGGCTCGAAAGCACGGTTTACTATAAAAAGATCATGCAGAAGCAGCATGAAATGCAGTTCTCCGCCTGGAACACCAATCCGCCCACACCGGATTTCTATCAATTTCTCCATTCCTCCGCCGCCTTCGACGACAAGGGAAATCCCAAACCGCAGACGAACAACTTCTTCCTTTGGAGCCGCCCCGACACCGACATCCTCGCCGACAAGGCCCGCAACGCGCGCACCGAGGAGGAACTCCGGGACGCCTCGTGGAAGCTCCAACACATCATGCACGACGAGGCGATGTTCGTCCCCGGCTACACTTCCGAATTCGTGCGCGTCGGTTACTGGCGTTGGGTGAAATGGCCGGACTCCGAACTCACCCGCTTCAGTCCCGCGATGGTTTACGAACCTCACGAAGGCTTCGCCTACTGGATCGATGAAGACGTGCTCAAGGAAACCATGGAAGCCCGCCGCAGTGGAAAAACCTTCCCGGAGGTCAACCGCGTCATCGACATCTATCGGGAAGCCCCGCCGGAGATTCCCAGCCCCGAGCCCCCTGCTATCAGCGAATGAGCGACACGTCCGTCAACATCCTTGAAGTCGACAAGCTCATCGTTTCCTTCGAAACCGAGCGCGGGCTCCTGCGCGCCGTCGACCAAGTGTCGTTCAATGTCCCGGAAGGGAAGACCGTCGGCATCGTCGGCGAATCCGGCTGTGGAAAAAGCGTGACCGCGATGTCCATCGTCGGCCTGCTCCCGCAGCCCTCCGGCAAGATCCTCGGTGGGAACATCCATTTCCAACAACACGACCTGATCCACGCCCCCGAACGCGCGATGCGAAAAATCCGGGGCGGCGAGATCGGCGTCATTTTCCAGGAACCGATGACCGCCCTGAATCCGGTCCACCGCATCGGCCGGCCACTTTGCGAGGTTTTCCACCTCCACACCCGCTTCTCTAAAAAGGAAGCGTGGGACGCCTCCGTGGAAATGCTCCGGCAAGTCCGCATCCCCGCTCCGGAAAAGCGGATGATGGACTATCCGCACCAGCTTTCCGGTGGCATGCGGCAGCGCGTCGTCATCGCCATGGCCCTCGCCTGCAAGCCCTCCCTGCTCATCGCCGACGAGCCGACCACCGCGCTCGACGTCACCGTGCAGGCCCAAATCCTCGATCTGCTAGGACGATTCCAGGCCGAGCGGAACATGTCCACCATCCTCATCACCCACGATCTCGGCGTCATTGCCGAAACGTGTGATGAAGTTGTCGTCATGTACGCCGGCCGGGTCTGCGAGCAGGCTTCCTCGGAGGAGCTTTTCGCCAACCCGCTGCACGCCTATACCAAAGGATTGCTGCGCTCCATCCCCACCCTCGAGACCCCTTCCAAATCCGTGCTCAACACCATCCCCGGCATGGTAGCCGGCCTCGGAGACCAGGCGCATGGCTGCCGCTTCTGCCAGCGCATGGGCCGCATTGACCGCGGCACCCGCGAGCGGCCGAAATTCGAGGAAGTGTCGCCGGGACATTGGGTGGAGACGTGCCCGGAGTGTTATCAACCCACATAAGTCTTATAGGACCTATATGACCTATCCCCTTCTATCAGCCAAAGATCTGTGCGTTCACTTTCCTGTGCGCGGCGGCGTCCTGTTGCGCCAAACCGGTGCCGTGCGCGCGGTGGATGGTGTTTCTCTGGACATCGCGCCAGGCGAAACGCTCGGGCTGGTCGGCGAGTCGGGTTGCGGAAAGTCTACCCTTGGAAAAGCGATCGTCCGGTTGCTCAAGCCGACATCCGGAAGCATTCATTTCGAAAGGAACGACATCAGCCACTCCAATCAGCGCGCCTTACGCCCGCTGCGCCGGGATTTCCAGATGATCTTCCAGGATCCCGCCGAGTCGCTCGACCCGCGGATGAGCGTGCGCTCGATCATCGAGGAGCCATTCGTCATCCACGGTCTCGGAAACCGAGCGGAACGTTTGAAGTGGGTGAATGATTTGCTGGACCGCGTGGGCCTGCCGACCACGGCGGCCGAGCGCTATTCGTTCGAATTTTCCGGCGGCCAGCGCCAGCGCATCGGCATTGCCCGCGCGCTTGCCTTGAAGCCAAAACTTATCGTCTGCGACGAGCCGGTGTCCGCGCTGGATGTCTCGGTGCAGTCGCAGATCCTCAATCTGCTGGTCGAACTCCAGCGGGACTTCGGATTGTCCTATCTGTTCATCGCCCACGATCTATCCGTCGTGAAACACGTGAGCGACCGGGTGGCGGTGATGTATCTCGGAAAAATCGTCGAGCTCACGATCGCCGATGCGATCTATCAAAATCCCCGCCACTCCTACACCAAGGCTTTGCTGTCGGCGATTCCCTCGCACGATCCGAAAGTGACGCGGAAGAAGATACTACTCGAGGGCGATGTCCCGTCGCCCATCGATCCGCCGCCGGGCAGCGCTTTCGGCCATCGCATGAACCACCCGCGCTACGGCGAAACCATCGGCGCGGACCTCTCGCTGCGGGAGATCTCCCCCGGCCACTGGGTGGCGGCGGATCCGTGCTGTGTTTCGGTCGATGACTGGGAAAAACTGAATTCTGCCAGGATCTGAATCTCAGTGGGCCGAGGCTGCGAGGGCTTGCTCGTGTTTTACGGGCACCGTCACCGTGGACGCGGTCATCGCGGCCGCCGGAGCTGTCGCGGACTCCATCGGACCCGCACGGGCGATGAGTTTCACCCCGCCTAACAAGGATCCGAAGCAGGCCACGGAGCAGGCGCAAAGCAGTCCGGTGTTCCAGCCCAGCATGATCCAGCGCTTGGGCAGGAAGAAGCGCAGGCTCATCGCGGCGGCGACCATGGCCAGTCCGGCCAACACCGCCACGAGGGGCAGGATGCTTTCGATCAGAGCAGGCAGCGAGCTGTGAAACAGGCGGCCGAGCGCTCCGATGCTTCCGGCGGATCCGACGAAAAGGATCACCATGAGCACGATCGACATCCGCGGCCTGAGGAAATTCAACTGCCGCTCCGGGTGGGCGCGCTGGAGCAGGTCCTTCACGGACTTCACTCCGAAGCACTTGCTCACGCGGCGGGACTCGAAGGATTTCACTTTTTCCTGGCTGAGCTGCCGGTGAGTGGAGAGCCGCTGGATCCGGATGCGGGCGTAGGCCGCGAGGGCTTCCTGCCGCTTGCCGCCGCTGGCCGAGAGGGCGGTGGCCCAGGCGGCGGGATCGAGTCGGTTTTCAAGGATTTCCTGGCCGACTTTCGCCGCGATATTCGGATCAACCGTGGTTTCGGCGGTGGAAAGGATTTCCACGGCTGGGGATGGGGACATGGCTTTCATGGGTGTGGTGCATGAGAGCTCAGGCCCGGCGGCGGCGAGCGAGGAGGAGGCCGATCCCAGACAGGACGCCCAAGGCGGCGTCCGGCTCGGGGACCACGGTGAGTGCCATACCGACATTTTCGGTGACGCTGGCAGTGAGAACATTGTCCAGAGTGGCGTTGAATCGTGAAGTGGTCACCGATGGCTCGACTCCGGGCAGGCTGCTGCCGACCACGTTGGTCGTGTAGAAATCCGCAATGGCCGCGGAGCGGGCAGGGCCGCCGAGGGCGACCGTGTTGATCAGGTCCACACCAGAGGCGATCGCCGCGTCACCGGCAGCGGCCACACCCGCCGAATTGCGGCGGTTGGGGACGGAGGCGGCGGCAACGTCGATGATTTGAAGGGTGCTTTCGAAACCATTGGAAGCACCTCCGGTTTCCGTGCCGAACGATTGGGTGGCGGCGGCCAGCGCGGGCGCGGGTGCCGATGCTCTGCCGGAAACCGGCTTGGTCAGGTTGTTCGCAAGCGTGGCGAATGCGGCGGCATCCGAGGCGTTGCCGATTGACATCCAAGGAATGCCGACCTGCTGGACCGAGGTATCGCCGTAGAACATCAGGGACACGGCAATGCGGCCGGTGGTTCCTGATTGAATGGAATCGATAACCTCCGAGCTTGAAAAAGAGGCAGCATAGGCATCCATCAGGGTGCTGAACTGTCTTTGACTGAGTCCGGATCGACTGACATCGACTAGCAAGACAAGCTCGCTATCGACCGCAAGGGCGTGGGCCTGCCCATGCAATCCGATTCCCGCGATGCTTAGGGACATCGCAAAAACAGACGGCAAGTAGGACAGCAGGCCACGGGACAGTGGTGTTGCTATTTTCATCGGGGTAGGGAGTAACAAAAAAGAGAAAAGCTTAATGAATCCTTACTGTCAATTATTTTATAAAATAAGATTGAACGAATTCAGCAGTTAAGAGTCCTGGTATCCGGAAAAGGTTGATGCATCAGGGCTTGCATCACTGAGGTGGATCCAGTGTGGCCTGTGGAGAACTGGAATTTCAGCCGGTATTTTTAAAATTGCCCGAAAGTGGCAGTTCAAGCCCGGCGGCGGCGGATAAGCGCAAAGCATACCCCCACCAGAATCCCCGCCACAGTTCCCGGCTCGGGGACAGCGGAGATTCCAGTCGAAAGTTGATTCGACAAACCGCTGGCCAAGGTCGCGGCCAGGCTTCCATCGATTGTTGAGCTTGTCACCGTCGCGGCCACGCCGGGCACGGTGCTTCCGATCACGTTTGCCGCATAGTAATCCTCGAGGGCAGTGGTTTTCTTGCCAAGGACGAGGGTATTGATGAGGTCCACCCCCGAGCCGAAAGCGCCGTTTCGGGCTGCGGTGTCCGTGCCGCTGTTGCCGGCGTTCGGCACGACCGCGGCTGCCACGTCGATGATCTGGAGAGAGCTCTCAAAGCCATTGGATGAGCCACCGGTCTCGGTGCCGAAGGATGCGGTCGCCGTGGTGATCGCAGCGCCGGTCGCAGGAAATCCGACGGCATTGGGCTTGTTGACGTTTCCGGCAAATGTCGCAAATTGCGCCGCGTCCGCCGCACTGCCGATCAACATCCAGGGAATCCCCACCTGCTGGTAAGAGGAATTTCCGAAAATCATCAGCGAGACGGCGATGCGACCGTAAGTGCCGGATTGAATCGATTCCAAGACCTGGGAATTCGACAATGCCGAGGCGTATGCGCCCACCACGGTTTCAAAATCCTTTTTGTTGAGCCCTGACTGACTGACGTCGACGAGCAAAACAAGCTCGCTATCGACGGCGACAGCATGGGCCCGCCCGTGCAATCCGATTCCGGCGACGGCCAGGGACATCGCAAAAACAGAAAGCCAGCGGGACAACAGGCCACGGGACGGTGGTGTTGAAATGTTCATCGATACGGGGAGTAACGAAAAAAGTAAAAACTTAAGATTGCCTTACTGTCAATATTTTTATAATTTCCCCTCATGCTCAATCCTGCAAGCGCTTCGAAAACGCCGCTCTCGTCGAGGGTGGCGCTGTTGACCGCCCTTTTCCTTGCCGGACTTTTCGGGCTGGTGGCGACGATTGTCCTGCCGGTGGCCAATTTCAAAAAATCCAACGCCCGGGTGGCCAGCCTGCCTTCGCGCACCGAGTCCGAGCCCGTGACGATCGCCGGAGCCACCAATCCCAACGCTTGCCCGGCACCCTCTGCCGCGGAGCTGGTGAAGTTCTGTTCAGACAATGTGAATGAAAAACGCAGTTTCGTCCTGTTCCAGCGAGGCACCTGCGTGGTCATTGACGAGCCGTGTCAGAATCCGCTCGCCGAGGCTAAAAAGAAACTCGCGGCCTGCGCGGCGGACAGCGATGTGCGCTTCATCTCGGAGCCTACGGCTGAGGGCGACCTGATCGTCACTTTCAAGGAGCCGGTGTTCCAGCGCTTCAGCAAGGACGAACTCGCCCGGCATTCCTCGTGGCTTGAGCACGCCACTCCCACCCTGCTGACACCCGGTGAAAGCGTGGCTGCCGGAAAAGGCTGGTCGCCACCGCAAAACGCGCGCTTCGGCCTGCTCGCCCGCCGCCGCCTGCTGGAGGACGCCGCGAACCCGGTGCCGGTGCGCATCATCCGTGCGAAAAACCGCGTGATGCCTGCGAGCTGACCCGGTTTCCCGTCGGTTTCTCCACGCTTGCAGTCGGCCCGATCCACCGTGACACTCCGGCCATGTTCACGCCGAAGTGGAAAAAAGAAGCGCTGCACTTGGTGAAAGGTGCGAAAAAGTTCGTCGACTACAAACGCGACCTGCTGAAACCCGAGCGCATTGCCGAAATCGAGTCCCGCCGGCAAGACCTGATCACCGCGATCAAGTCCAAGGACCTCGCCAAGGTCAACGAGGCTTCCAAGCAGATCCGCACGGTTTGTGAGAATTCCCTGCCCCATGAAAAGCCGCTCGGCTGGCTGGAGGAGAACGTGGAAGTGATGTTCGTCGCCATCGTCATCGCCCTCGGCCTGCGGGCTTACTATTTGCAGCCTTTCCGGATCCCGACCGGCTCGATGCAGCCGACGCTGAATGGCATCATCGGCAAACCGTTGAAGCGGGAGGACTGGCCAAGCCTTCCCGTGCGGATTTGGGAAAAGATCACCCGCGGCCGGACTTATGTTCATGAAGTGAACGAAAGGGACCGCAAGATCGCGGTCACTCCCCAAGGCGGCCTGGACATCCGGGATACCCAGTTCCTGCATTTTTTCAGCCGTTCGGAAATTCGCTTCACGGATGGTTCCAGAATCCGTCTTCCCGCACCGACCAACCCGTCTTCGGAAACCGGGCTGGGTGCCGCCATCGGTTTTGCGGTTCGGAACGGCGGGCTGATTCCGAAAGGCACGGTCCTTTGCGAAGGCACCATCGATTCCGGCGACCTGGTGCTGGTGGATAAGTTCACCTACAATTTCCGCAAACCGAAACGGGGCGAAGTCTTCGTTTTCAACACCATCGACATCGCCGGCATCCAGAAACGCAGCGGCGAACAGGGTGCCGGCTCGCACTACATCAAGCGACTCTGCGGCGTCCCCGGTGACACGCTTTCCATCCAGTCGCCGAATCTCCTGATCGATGGAAAAATCGCCCAGGAACCCGGCATCCAGCGCGTCATCCGCGGCGAGGGAGCCTTCAACATCAACCCGAACGGCTACGTTCTCGCCAGCCCGAACGAAGCACCCCACCACGGAAGAAAGCTCCCACAATATCTGGCCAAGGAAAGTGCGACCCTTTCGCTCGCAGCCCAGGCCCGGCCCGGCATGCGGGAATACGCCGCGCAGGGTGACAATACCGGCAACTCGCTGGACTCGCGCTACTGGGGCCCGGTCAAGGAGTTCAACCTCGTCGGACCGGCGCTCTTCTCGCTCTGGCCGATCACTACCGGCCATTGGGGCTTCATCCGCTGATGCTGTGTCCACCGCCTCGGAAATCACCCGCAAGGCGAAGTCGAACCTGGCGTTCGCCCTGAACATCCTGCCCCGTGAGCGGCGCGAGGACATGGTCGTCTTTTACGCCTTCTGCCGGATCATGGACGATCTGGCGGACGACGCCGGCATGGCCTGCGAGGATCGCGCCGATCGCCTTGAAGCCTGGAAAAACGGCCTCATTCGGGGCTTCGACGCTCCCGATCCTTTCCAACGCGAGGTGATTTCCCTGATCGACCGCCGGCAGATTCCCATCGACCTGCTGGTCGCCATCATCGAAGGCTGCCGGATGGATCTGCAGCCACAGCGCTTCCAGACCTGGGACGATCTATCCGGCTACATCTGGAAGGTCGCCTGCGCGGTGGGACTGGTTTCCATCCGCATCTTCGGCTGCACCGATCCGGCTTCCGAGCGCTACGCCGTGGCGCTCGGCCACGCGCTGCAACTCACCAACATCCTGCGCGACATTGAAGAAGACCTCTCGAACGGCCGGCGGATCTATCTGCCACTGGCGGACCTCGCCCGCTTCGACTACACCGAGCAGGATCTCGTCGACCACGTGCGTGACCACCGGTTTCTCGCGTTGATGGCCTACCAAGCCGACCGGGCGGAGAGCTTCTTCCGCGAAGCTTCCGGCTCCCTCCCTGCCGCCGATCTCAACGCACTCCTGCCGGCCCGCATCATGGGAGAGATCTATCATCTGCTGCTGGAGAAAATGCGCGACGGCCGTTTTCACGTGTTTGAAAAACGCTACCGCATCTCGAAAGCCCGCAAGCTGGCGATCCTTTCCAAGCATCTGATTGCACGAAACTCCCGCGTCGAATAGTATTCCCACCAGCAACGTCCGAAAACCATGTCGAAACGCCTCCTCACCCTCGCCGCCGCAAGTCTTGCCGGATTGGCCTCATGCAATCCTCCGCCCCCGGTGCCGCCGCCGCGTTTCCAACCGAATCCGCCGTATCCACCCCAACAGGTCGATCCCTACGGCCCTCAGACCGACATCTCGCCGCCACCGGAACCCAGCCAGCCTTATCAACAAGCACCGCAGCCCCCGCCGACCGCCACCGGAGGCTATCCCACCGCCCAGCGCACGGAGAACCCGGACCAGGTCCTCAGCCCCTACGAACCCTACAACGTCATCGACGTGGCAGGTTTCAAATCCGGCCAACTCGCGCGGGACCCGTCGAACCAGAAGATTTTCAGGATTCCCTGAGCCCAAGCTCCTCAAACCCGCAAAACAGCTTCGAGCCCACCGGCGGCTTGGCTGGCAGCGGGATGTCGTGGTCGAGATGCCGGCGGCAAATCTCCTGGAAATCCTCCGGTGTCTTTGCCCGGCGCATGTCGTATTCGAACTCACCCTCCAGCCCGTGGCTGATGTAGGCGAGTGTCTTTTTCATCCGCTGGACGTGGGCGAGCGGATTGAACTTCGGCGTCTCGCGGGCGATCTCATCGTAAAGCTCCAGCACGTATTCCCAGAGGTCCCGATAGGTCGGATGTCCTGATGGAACCGAGACAAGCGCGGCGGCCAGTTGTGAGAAAATCCACGGGTTGCGGATCGCGCCGCGCCCGACCATCAGGCCCGCCGCGCCGGTTTGCGCGAGGTAGGAGAGTCCGGTTTCCACGTCCACGACATTGCCGTTGGCGATCACCGGGCAAGGCATCGTATCAACCGCCAGCCACACGAAATCCGGATGCACCGGCGTCTGATAGCGCTCCACCACCGTGCGGCCGTGGATCGTGAGCCCGTCGATGGCATGGCTGCGGAAAATCTCCAACAGCTGCGGAAATTCGTCCGCCGTGGTATATCCCAGCCGCGTCTTCACCGTGAATTTCCCGGGAATCGCTTCGCGCAGGCTGCCGATCAGGCGGTTGACCGTTTCCGGATTGCGCAACAACCCGCCACCCGCGTCCTTGCGGCAGACGATCGGTGCCGGGCAGCCGAGATTCAGATCGATTCCGGCGACAGGATGTTTTGCCAACTCCCTGGCCGTGCGGACCAGGCTCGTCAAATCGCGGCCGATCATCTGTGCGAAGATCGGCCGCCCGGTTTCATTTTCCACGATCGAGCGCAGGATGTAGCGGTTCAGACAGGATTCCGGGTGTACCCGGAAATATTCCGTCACGAACCAATCCGGCGCGCCCCGCCGCGCGATCACACGCATGAACGGCAGGTCCGTGACATCCTGCATCGGCGCCAGCACCAGCGCCGGCCGATCGCTCGGCAGGAAATCACGCATGGCACGGAGAAGTCATCGGTGCGGCATCGCACAGCGCCTGCCCCGCACGGTCAAGAAATTCAATTGACATTCAGCAGGCACTGCCGATCCTTCGGATAGATCGAATAACCCCGGGACCTGAGTGGACGCTGACCTATTACATACCGAAAAAATTCTCGCGGATCGGAAGACTTTCTATCTCGATCTCAAACAGAACTCGCGCGGCATGGTGGTGAAAATCACCGAAGATGTCAGCGGAAACCGTGACACGATCATGGTCCCCGCCGAGATCCTCGGCGACTTCATCGCCGCCCTGACAGATATCAAGGCCACGGCGGACGAGCAGGAGTGAGCACCCCGGTCAGAACCGGATGAAGCGCTCGCGGGTGTCCAGGTGGGAAAGACTGATCGTTCCAAACAGCTGGGTTGCGAAGACCTGCCCGTCGCTGTCAACCAGGACCCCGACTCCGGTATGAGTCCATGCGTCGCTGCGCATTCCGTATTCGTGGTTTTTGGATTTCTCCCACATTTTGACGATGGACCGGGAGGTCTGTGCATCCGTGGGACTTCTCATGATGGAGGCGATGTTCTCGCTGGAGTTCAGCATCTTCAGGTTCCTCATCGCCGCCAGCGAACGGCCTTCCGCACCGTCGTGACTGACGTTTTTCCCGTAAAGATTGAACGTGCCGCGGTTTTGCCGCAGGTATTCGCAATGCTCCATCGCGAGACGCTCCAGGCCCGGGTGCCGCTGGAGGTTCCGGGAGCCGTTGTTGCGACGGTAGGTATTCACGTCGTTGTAAATCGTGCTGGCGATCGATTGATGTTCACGATTTGAGACGAGTTCCTTGTTCACTCCGGTAGGGTTGGCACACGAGGTCCAGCCGATTACCGCGATCAGGGGTACAGCCCGGAAAACCCGGACGAATCGATGATTTTTCATAAAAATCAAGTTGGTAGTTAGGGGGTTGGGGGGAGGGGGAATTCCGACGGCGGAAATGTGACAAAATCTTCACAGGCTGTGAACCCCCCAAATCTGGGGGGTGCGGGCAGAGCCGCCGGCCCAAGAGGAGACAAAGCTGGTTGCAGGGAACCATGGGAAATCTTCTTCAACGCACCTGACAGTTAGTCTGGTCATGAATGGAACTCACGCGTCTTCCTGCGGACAGAGCGAATCGAAATCCATACTTCGGACGATCGAGGGAGCGCCACATCGGGATTTCCCAAGTTCCAGGATGGGAGTCCGCAACAGCGGTTCTGCTGGATTTTCACATGGAAATCTGCTGCCGGGATTATTGATAGAAACTGTTGGATAGCCAAGCACCCGACTTCAGTCCTGAAGCTGTGCGAACTGCCAGTAGCCACTGTTGGCAATTTTACCGGGGATTTCAACCACCTCGCGGAAGCTGTCTTCACTAACAGGATGGTGGTGTAGGCTCATGACCGGCGCATCACTTGGGATTTCCCCGGTCGTTTCCATCTCCATTCCGGAGCCTGGCGATGAGCTGGACCTGGGACTGGACGTGGAAGTGGCGGAAAATCTGCTTCAGATAGTCATTGACGGTATGGGGCGAGAGGTCGAGATCATCGGCGATTTCCTTGCGCGAGCGGCCGCGGACGAGCTGGTTGAGGATGAGGCGGCAGCGCGGTGGGAGTTTCGGCACATCCCGGGCGGCTTCGTGGGGGAGGCCGGTTTCGTGGAGCCACGGCACTTCTGTCAGCACGATGTGGGCGAGGCGGGCCTCGCGTTCGGTAAACAGCGGAGCGGAGGCGGGTCGATAGAGTCCGGCGACGCTGGTGCCGTAGCCCGGAATGGGCCGGAATGAAAACAGGATCGGCCCGATGTCGGCAGCACGCCACAACGGGCTAGCGGCGGAATTGACAAACCAGTCGTTGTCGATGACGTCCTGGCGGAGTCGGGTGATGTGGGATCCGGCTGCGATCATGTCCTCGGCAAGCCGGGAGGTCATCGCGCCGGTTTCGGGGTGCTCGATGGCTTTCAGCATGAGTGCCATCCGTTCGTTGGAGATGCCTCCGGAGTTCTGGAAAAGATAGACCGGCTGCTTCCCGGGTTCCATCAAGGGAGCAACCCCCCAGAGCCAGGTGTCGGCCCCGAGGAGGTGGCCGAGTTCTGTCATCAGGTGGCTGCGTTTCACATCCGGGCATTCATCCATCGAGGCGATTTCCCCCAGAATCCGGACTACGGCGCGGAAGTCATCTTCGGTGACGGGAGAATCGGACAAGTTCATTTGAGCGCCTTTCGGGGAGGATGACTGACAGTGCGACATTGCAAATATCCCGATTGAGGCCTGATCTCCAGCCAATAGTGTTACGGATAGGTGAAGGTCCGGATGGGGACGCTTTTTAAAATCCTCTCCAAGGGTGCAGTCCCGATTTGGAATCACCGTCCCGTGGAGGTCCCGCTTTCGTCTTGCTGAATCCGCGGCTCTCAAGGAAAGTGCGGCACCGAAAATACCATGGCTTCCCACCCCTCCGTCAACGTCGCGCGCCTCGTCTACCTGCTAGTCTGCGAGGCGGCCGGCGTGGCGATCGCGCTGAGCACCAAGGGCCTCATCGACATCTCCATCGTCACCGGTCTGCTCGGGGGGCTCGGGGTCGCGGCGTTCTTCATCTGGATCGAGACCTTGATGAAGGGATTCACCCTGAGGGGGTTTTCCACCGCCAGTTTCGGACTGGCGGTCGGATTGTTCTGCGCGTGGCTTCTCACGCGGGTGGAAATCGCCAGTCTGCTGGAGCTGGCGCTGCGCGGAAAACTTCAGGACGACACCGGATCCACCGGCGTGGAGCTGGACGTGCTTCGCCTGACCGTGAACGTCACCTTGTTTGCCAGTCTCGGGTTCCTCGGCGCGGTGCTCGCCCTGCGCAGCAATCGCGACGACTTCGCCTTCATCATTCCCTACGTGCGCTTCCGCCAGGACTCCTCCACCGGCCAACCGGTGGTGCTGGATGCCGACGCCGTGATGGACGGCCGCGTGTTGCGGATTTTCCGCTCGGGCTTCCTCCACGGCCGCTTGATCATCCCGCGGTTCGTGCTCGATGACTTGCAGGCGAAAGTCGATACGGGAACGAATGCGGACCGCCACCGGGCGCAGCGGGGATTGGACTGCTTGGAGCAGATGCAGAAAGCTCCCGACGTTCAGGTTTCCATCCACGACACCACTCTAACCAGCGAATCCGAAGTGCTTCACAGCCGCTTGATAGAGACCACCCGCCTGCTCGGTGCGCGGTTGATGACAGTCGATGAAAATCTCGCGAAAGTCGCAAAAATCCAAGGCCTCGACGTGCTCAATATCCACGACCTCGACGACGCGCTGAAACCCACCATCGCCGTGGGCGAGCGCATCCGCATCGCACTCGTCCGCACCGGCAAGGAGGACCACCAGGCAGTCGGCTATCTGCCAGACGGCACCATGATCGTCGTCAACCACGCCCTCGCCAACATGGGCTCCACGGTGGACGCCATCGTCGTCAGCACCCTCCAGACTGCGAGCGGCACGATGGTTTTCTCGGAACTCTACAAGGCCGGTTAGGCCGTTTCGTAAAAGAACACCTCGGCCGCGGGATCGCGCAGGGAATCGACAAACCGCGACCATTCACGACGCTCGTCGGCAGTCGCCGCAGCGGGTGATAGATCGGCCCCCACGTTTGCTACAAGGAACTTCACCGGTGCGTCTGGCCCGGCGCAGAAGCGGATTTTCCCATGCAAGGCAAGCATCCGCGGCGGGGAAAGCGACCAACCTTCCGCCAGCAGCACCACGCCGGCAGGAGCCTTGGCGAGCGAGCGGGTAGCTTCTTCCTCCGCACCCGGATCGAGCACGGCGGTCGATTGCCACGCGGCCGGATGCACCCGCAGGCGGCGCAGGAGGAATGGACGAAGCGCCTGCTCGGTGAGCCCGCTGCCGCCCACGTCGAGCACGAGCACGCCGTCGAGCGGCGGCGCATCGGTTTCCACCCGGTCCACCCCGGTGATTTCACGCCACAATGCGCGATGATTGCGGCTTTGGAAATCGAGCCGCGCGAGGGCCTGCCGTCCCGCGTGCCAGGCGAGAACCCAAAGCAGAAGACGCGGCAGCAGGCCCCAGAAAAAAGTCACCATCAGCAGAAACTGCCACCACACCGCCGGTCCGGGCGGGAGTGCGCGGCCTGGCAGCCAACCCGCAGCGTTGATTTGATCCGGGTTCGGCACCGCTCCGGGCCACCACGCCGACCACGGAAATGAGAGAAAATTGGAAAGCCGCTCCAAAATCGAAAACATCGCCACCTCCGTGGTCGTCTCCCAGAAAAACCCGATGTGCCTCACCAGCACCAACCCGCCGAGTCCACCCAGGATGCCCAGGTTGAAAGAAATTCCGGCCCCCTGAGCCATCCGCGCGAGCCGCCACAAAACCGCCGCCCGCGGTGCGCCGCAGCCGTCCATCAGGCGCTGCCACCAAGCGTCGTCGCCATTTCCTGCCATCCGCCGGACGAGTTTTCCCGCCAGCGCCTGCACGCCG
>JBGSTM010000203.1:0-13643 GCA_041736495.1 Akkermansiaceae bacterium | reverse complement strand
CGCTCACAAAACCCCGATCTTGCCGCTGCCCGCCTCCGCATTCAGGAGGCGCTCGGCCGCATGAACCAATCCGGCCGCCTGTCGAACCCGGAACTCGAAACCGCCATGGATCACAACCCGAGCTTCCGTGAGGGGAAATTCGAAGTTGGTGTTTCCCAACGCTTTCCAATCACCGATCGCTTGCGATTGGAAAAAGAGGTATCATCCACCGAACTGAAATCTTCCGAAGCGGAAGTCCGTGAAGTCGAGCGTCAGCTAATCGGCCAAGCTCGCGAAGCCGTCGTGAAAGTGCTCGCCACCCGCCAGCGTCGCGAACTGCTTCGTGAACAATCCAGCGTATCCAAAGAGTTTGCTGATTTTCTATCAGCTGCTGCGGAAAAAGGTGAAGGCTCGGTGCTCGATGCGGGCCAGTCGAAACTGGAAGCCGCCAGTCTCTCCATGGAAATCCGCCATCTCGACGCCAACGAGACCGCACTCGTGGGAGAGCTGAAACCCCTGCTGGGCATGCGTCCGGGCGAATCACTCAATGTCGCGGGAACCCTGCCGGCAGCGACGCTCCCTAGCGCCGCTGCCGACCCCTCGCGCCGTCCCGACTTCCAAGTGGCCAAGCTGGCTGTCCTCTCTGCCGCACAGAGCGTCACACTCGAACAAGCACGTCGTTACGACGACTTGGAAGGCGGGATTTTCGCCGGAGTCGAGCGCGCTGAGGATGCGCCAAATGGCTACGAAAACGAAGCAATCATCGGCCTACGTTTCAAAATCGCATTGCCATTCTGGAACAAGAACGAAGGTGCCATTCAGGAGGCCGAAGCGAAAAAAATCCGCAAGGAAATGGAGACCATCGCCCTTGGACGTGGAATCCATTTGGAAGCGGAAGCCGCCCGCGCTGAAATGCAGGAATGGGTGAAAATGATCGCTGAGATCAACGACACCTTGCTCCCACTTGCCGATGAACAAACCAAACTTGCCGAAGATTCCTATCGGAACGCCCAAGGCGAAATTCAATCCGTCCTCCGCTCGCGCGAAAAGCGCCTGCAACTCTCCGCCGCTCGTCTTGATGCGCTCCGGGAGTTCCACCTGGCCCGCGTCCGCCACGAAACCGCACTCGGCATAAACTAACCATCATTCATTTCATGAAACATCTCCTTGTCATTCTCGTACTCGCCGCCACGGCTCACGCTCAGACTCCACCTCGCAATGAAAACACCGTCGTTCTCGATGCCGGTGGCGTTGCCAACCTCGGCATCCAAACCGTCCAAGTCGAGGAAGCTGATTTCGAGCAATCCATCTTCGTCCTCGGGGAAATCCAACACACTTGCGAGAGCCACTCGGTTCTATCCAGCCGCATCGCCGGCCGAGCGGTGGAGGTTCTGGTTCACGAGGGCGAATTCGTGGAACAGGATCAGATTCTGGCTCGCGTCGAAAGCCGTCAACCCGGCGGTCCACCACCCATCATCGATCTCAAAGCACCGGCAGACGGCCTCATCATCCGCTCCGAAATCCACCTTGGCGGCCCGGTCGAGCCGGATCGTGGTCTGATGGAAATCCTCGACCTCTCTCAAGTCTGGGTGATCGCCAGAGTGCCCCAGCACCAGGCCGCCATTCTCAAGCAAGGCCTAACGGCATCCGTCAAAATCCCCGCGATTGGCAACGAGATCATCATCTCGAAATTCCTCCGACTCGGCGTCGGCGATGATTCCGTTCAATCAACCGTCGAAGCGATTTTCGAAATCCCCAACCCCGGCAACCGGATCCGTCCCGGCATGCGCGCCGAGCTTTCCCTCGTCGCCTCGAAACGCACGGGCGTCACCAGCATTCCGCGTGATGCGCTCCAGGGCGACCGCTCGAACCGCTTCATTTTCATCAAGGATTACGAACTCAAAAACGCCTTCGTCCGCGTGCCCGTCGCCGTCGGAGAAATCGCCGCAGATCGCGTCGAAATTCTATCAGGAATCCTCCCCGGCGATGAAGTCGTTCTCAAGGGTGCCTACTCGCTTTCCTTCGCTGGAAAAGGCAGCGCCTCGCTCAAGGAAGCGCTCGATGCCGCCCACGGCCATCCACACAAGGAAGACGGCACCGAGATGTCTGCCGAGGAAATCGCAGCGACATCAAGTGACGGCCACGACCATGGTCACGACCACGGCTCATCCAACATGCTTGTGATTTTTCTATCCATCGCCTGCGGAGTCCTGCTCCTCCTGCTGCTGGCCTCGCCCTTCTTATTCCGCGCTCGCGCCAAAGCCTGATTCCAGATGCTCAATTATCTCATTCGCTTCTCATTGAAGAACCGCGTGCTCGTCATCGCGATGGCGCTGCTTGTCCTACTGCTAGGCATCCGCACCGGCACCGAACTTCCGGTGGAAGTCCTGCCGGACATGACCAAGCCCACCGTCACCGTCCTCACCGAAGCCCCCGGCCTCGCACCCGAAGAGGTGGAAATTCTCGTCACCCGCCCGCTGGAGAACGCCTTGTTAGGAGTCGGTGGGCTCGATCGCTTGCGCTCGAATTCCGATGTCGGACTCTCGCTCGTCTTCGTTGAATTCGCCTGGGGCACCGATATTTACAAAGCGCGCCAACTCGTCCAGGAGCGCCTGCAATCCGTGAAATTCACCGCACGCGCCACTTCAGGCATGACGCCGGTTTCCTCGCTCATGGGAGAAATCCTGCTCGTCGGCCTGCGTTCCAAGGACGGCTCCATCGCACCGATGGACCTTCGCACCTATGCCGAGCTCAGCGTCGCCCGCCGCTTGCAGAGCATCCCCGGAGTCGCCGAAGTTCTCGCCATCGGTGGCGGCGTGAAGCAGGTCCACGTGGAGCCAGACCCATTCCGGATGCAGGCAGAAGGCGTCACGCTGGAGGAATTGGAAAAAGCCATCACTCTATCGGCTGGCAATGACACCAGCGGCTATCTCCAGTCCGGCCCGCGCGAAATCATGGTGAGAAATCTTGCCATGACCGCCGATCCCGCCGACATCGCCGCCTCTGCGGTGAAGCACACCGGAGACCGCATCATCTCCATTGGAGACGTCGCCACCGTGAAATTCGGCGTCGCCACCATGCGCGGTGACGCCGCCATCGCCTTCGAAGGTGACAAGCAGGAAACCGCCGGTGTCGTGCTCAGCATCGACAAGGCACCCGGCTTCGACACCTTGAAGCTCACCGACGCCATCGAGAAGGCGCTGGACGAATTGCGCCCCAGCCTACCACCCGGCGTCGAGGTGGGCATCCTTTTCCGCCAGGGAGATTTTATCGAAAACGCCGTGGGAAATCTCAAGGAAGCCATTCGCGACGGTGCCATCATGGTCACTATCATCCTGTTCCTTTTCCTACTGAACATCCGCAGCACATTCATCACCCTAACAGCAATCCCCTTGTCTTTCGCCATCACCATTCTGGCCTTCAAGTGGTTCGGCACCGGTGTGAACAGCATGACCCTCGGCGGCATCGCGGTCGCCATCGGCATGGTCGTGGACGACGCCATCGTGGATGTGGAAAACGTCTTCCGCCGTCTGCGGGAAAACGCTTCACTTCCCGTCCCGAAACCGCGACTCGAAGTCATTGCCTCCGCCTCCAGCGAGGTGCGCTCCAGTATCCTCTATGCCACCATCCTCATCGTGCTGGTGTTCGTTCCGTTGTTAGGACTCGCAGGATTGGAAGGGCGTCTCTTCCACCCCATCGCAATTGCCACCATCGTCAGCATGGTCGCGTCATTCGTCGTTTCCCTCACCGTCATTCCAGTCCTTTGCTCCTTCTTGCTCAAGCCGAAGGAAGGCCAGGAACACCGCGACGGCTTCCTCGTGTGGGGATTGAAATCCTTTACCCGCGCGACTTTCCTCCAGGCGGCGTTCAAGGCTCCCTTGGCAGTCGTTGCCGTGGCTATTCTGCTCGTACTCGCCTCCGCCATGCTCTATCCGGGCATGGGCAAGGAGTTCCTGCCGACTTTCAATGAAGGCAGTGCCACCATTTCCTTCGCCAGCGCTCCGGGCACCTCGTTGAAACAATCGAATATCGTCGGGGAAAAAGCCGTCCAGTTGTTATTGGAAATCCCCGAAGTCAAAACCGTCGGCCGCCGTGCCGGACGCGCCGAACGCGACGATCACGTCATGCCCGTTTCCGTCAACGAGTTTGACGTCGAGTTCCATGAATACGGCCGCCACCGTGACGAAGTCTTCGCCGACATTCGCGAAAAACTCAAAGGCGTGCCCGGCACATTCGTCAACGTCGGCCAGCCCATCGGTCACCGCCTCAGCCACATGCTCAGCGGCGTCTCCGCCAAGATCGCAGTGAAAATCCACGGCCCCGATCTCGACACGCTCCGCCGCCTCGGGACGAAAGTCAAAGAAGCCGGCCAGGCCATCCCCGGCCTCACCGACGTGAACCTCGAAGCCCAAGTCCCCATCCCGCAAATCCGCATCGAAGTGAACCGCGAGAGCGCCCGCCGCGAAGGCCTTGCTCCCGGTACCATCAACGAGCAGGTTTCTCGATTGTTAGGTGGCGGCATCCTCGGCGAACTCCGCGAGGGCGAGTCCACCGTGGAACTCGTCATGCGCCTACCCGAATCCTGGCGCACCTGGCCGGAGAAAATCGGTGAGCTGCTTCTCGAGGCACCCGGCGGCCGTTACATTCCACTTTCACTCGTCGCTGATGTCCATGAGGTCAATGGCCCGAATGTCATCAACCGCGAAAACGGCCAACGTCGCATCGTCATCGGAGCGAACACCGGCGAGCGCGATCTCGAATCTCTCGTGAAAAACTGGCAGAAAGCCGTCGCAGACAAAGTCGATTTACCGCAAGGATACAGCCTCCGTTTCGAGGGCGAATACCTCGCCCGCCAGGAGGCCTCCAAGCGGATTCTCACGCTCTTCGGCCTCATCACCGTTGTCATCATCGTTTTGCTAGCAGGATATTTCCGCAGTCTCTCGCTCGCCCTCCAGGTCATGCTCAATCTCCCGCTTGCCCTCGCCGGCGCACTCGCCTTCACCTGGTGGAAGATCGACAACATCAGCATCGCCACCCTCGTTGGCTTCATCGCCGTCGGCGGCGTGGCTGCTAGAAATGGGATCATGATGCTTTCCCATTACCTCCACCTGATGCGTCACGAGGGTGAAACCTTCGGCATCGCCCTCATCACCCGCGGCACCCAGGAACGGCTCGTGCCCGTACTCATGACGGCGCTCGCGGCTGGCATCGCACTCATCCCGCTGGTCCTCGCCCCCGGCGAGCCCGGCAAGGAAATCCTCCATCCCGTCGCCGTCGCCATCGTTGGCGGATTGATTTCCTCCACCCTTCTCGACCTCGTCGTCACACCCGCCGTCTTCTTCCTCATCGGTAGAAAAGCTGCGGAAAAAGCTCTCACGCTGGACGCTCCAGCCGCCCGCTAAAAACTAACAAATACATCCCATGACTAACAAACTGACCACCATCCTGCTCGCCCTCACCGCCACCTTCGCCTTCGGTCACGAAGGCATCGAACTTGGGCCTAACAAAGGTCGCATCCTTGAATTCAGCACCGACGAAACCATGCACGGCGAAGTCACCGCCGTGGACGGCAAACTCCAAATCGCCGTTCTCGACAAGGACATGAAGCCCGTGAAGGTCGAGGCCCAGTCCGTCACCGCCACCGGCGGAACCCGTGAGAAACCCGTCAAACTCGAAGTCACCACGAGCGAAATCGGCTTCACCATCGTCGCCCCGAAGGATGGTGAATGGCTGATCTTGCAATACAAGGACAGCGCTTCCGCCAAGCCCATCACCGCCCGCATGCACTTCAATGAGAAACAGTGCGCACCCTGCGGAAATCCCGAATGGCGCTGCGCCTGCGGCGATAAGAAGTAAGCGACGGCATCCACTTCCCATGCGATCCCGGTGGGCTAGCCCAGGCGAACCTGCCGGAAATCGCACTCACTTTTCCCAACAAGCATCGCGATACGCATTCCCCTGGGAAATTGCCTCTTGACCCAGTCCATCGGACGATGACCCTTCACACAGTGCGAAGAATGCTGGCAGCCCTGTTGCTGTTCTGCGTGGGAATCCTGATTCCCGCGTCGGCTTCGCCTGTCCGGATTTGCTTTCTGGAGTTTGGACTGAATTCCTATCAAGCGGATTCCAAGTGCTGCCCGGATTGCAACCAGGGAACCGAGCAACCCGACCCCTGCTGTCATGACCTTGAGAAACTCCCGGATGCGCCGGGACCGCAGCTCCCGGTCGAATTGCCTGCCGCCGTGATCACGAAGCTACCTCCGGAATTATGTCCAGCCCCGTTGCTGATCACACGAATGTGCCGAGTATGTCTTCCCGTGTCTGCGCCGATTCGCGGCCCGACCTCACCCGCCGCCTATCGGGCGGTATTGGGAATCTGGAGACTGTAAGAGCGGCGTCTCAGCCGCTCGTGGCCACGCCCCGTTTGGTGTGGTCGTTTTGCATGCCCGCATCCGGGTTTTGCCGTCCTCCTGATTCCCGCTATCCATGAACCCTTCGCCATCACTCGATTCCCTCTCCCGCTCGTCATCGGGGCAAGCGCCGGTGCGCCGTGTCCCCGCGTGGCTCATCCCGCTGGCCATCGTCGCTGGGTTTGCCCTTCTTTTTCTGGCCCTGTTCCGCGACCTCCTGCTGCCCGCTCCGGATGTGAAGGTCGCGATCGTTTTGGCGACGATCTCTGATTCCGCCGAATCCGCGGTGGCCACGGGAAGCGCAACTCCCGGCGGAATGTTGTTCCAAGCCAGCGGCTGGATCGAGCCGGATCCTCTCCCGATCAAGGCGACCTCTCTGGTCGATGGCGTCGTCGAGACGGTCAAGGTGCTGGAAGGCCAAGCAGTGAAAAAAGGGGAAACACTGGCAATTCTGATTTCGGAAGATGCCCGACTCACCCTTGCGACCGCGGAACAAAATCACCTGACACTCCAATCAAGCCGCGACTCCCATCTCGCCGCCATTAATTCCGCGAGAAAGAAACTCAAAGGAACCCAAGCCATGGTCAAGTCCGCGGAAACCCTGCGGGACGAAGCCGCAGACCGGTTGACCCGCTTCGAAGGCCTTTCTTCCCGCTCGGTTCCGGAACAGGAAATCGTCTCTGCTCGGCTACGCGTCGCCCGGGAAGACGCCCAGCTGCTTGTCGCCGCCGCTTCCTCCGCAGAAGTCGGAGCTGAAATTGAACGTCTCAAGCTGGAAACACGCGTTAAGGAAAACGAGATCCGAGCAGCCGCCATCGAAGTGGAAAAAGCGAAGCTCACCCTCACCCGCACCGTCATCACCGCGCCCATCGACGGGCGCGTGCTGCGTTTGCTCGCTGCTCCGGGACAGAAGAAAATGCTCCAGGACAACGACATGGAAAGCTCCACCATCGCGATCCTTTACCATCCCGCGAAGCTTCAAGTTAGGGTCGATGTGCCTCTGGCCGACGCCGCCGGACTTCAGATCGGTCAAGCCGCCCGAATCCGCTGCAGCCTGCTTCCCGACAAAATCTTCGATGGCGTGGTAACCCGCATCACCGGCGAGGCGGACCTCCAGCGCAATACCCTGCAGGCGAAGGTCAGCATCACCGATCCGGTGGACCAACTCCGCCCCGAAATGCTCTGCCGGGTGGAATTCCTGGGAGTCGCTTCAACAGGACCCGCCTCACCACAAGCCGTCACCACCTGGATTCCCGAAGCCGCCGCGAGCGATGGCAGCGCGTGGGTCTACGATCCGGAATCCAAGCGCCTGTCCAAGCGCGAAATCAAAAGGACAAGCGAAACGCGCGATGGCTACCTCCGCGTCAGCGAAGGACTCCGGCCCGGTGAATGGGTCGTCATTTCTTCCGGAGAATTCAGCAACGGCCAACGCGTCAACCCCACCCTGCAACAACCATGAGTGAATCCATGATCCAATGCCGTGGCGTTTCCAAAAGCTACCACAAGGGCAGCACCGTGGTGACCCCGCTCGAAGCCCTCGACCTTGATGTCCCAAAAGGCGAATTCCTCGCGCTAATGGGACCGTCCGGTTCGGGGAAAACCACGCTGCTCAACCTTCTATCAGGAATCGACTCGCCCACCAGCGGTTCGCTGGTCATCGCCGGGATCGATATCAGCAAGCTCTCCCGCCGTGATCTCACCAAGTGGCGGGCAAACCACGTCGGCTACATTTTCCAGCTCTATCACCTCGTGCCGGTCCTCACCGCTTTCGAAAACGTGGAGCTGCCGCTGTTACTCTCACCGATTTCGAAGAAGGAGCGCCACGCCCGCGTGGAAACCGCATTGTCGTTGGTCGGCCTGGCAGACCGCATGCACCACACCCCGTCCGAACTTTCCGGCGGGCAGGAACAACGTGTCGCCATCGCTCGCGCCGTGGTGGCAGATCCGCCGCTGCTAGTGGCGGACGAACCGACGGGCGACCTCGACCGTGAATCCGCCGTCCGCATCCTCGACTTGATCCGCCAGTTGGCGAGGGACTATGGCAAAACCATCGTCATGGTCACCCACGACGCCAAAGCCGCCGCCGCCGCCGACCGAACGCTGCATCTTGAAAAAGGCCAACTGCTGGAAAACTCATGAACGCCGCAATCAATCTCCTCAAGCTCGCGTGGATCCAGCTCACCCGCCACCGGGTGCGCTCGATCCTAACAATTTTTGGCGTAGCTTCCGGCATGTTCCTCTTCACCGCCGTGGAGACCCTCCAGCGCTCACTTGCCAAGGCGACCGAGGCCTCAGCGGCAGACACCACGCTGGTCGTCTATCGGGAAAATCGCTTCTGCCCTTCCGCCAGCCGCCTGCCCGAACATTACGCCGATGAGATCCGCAGAATCGCCGGAGTGCGCCAGGTGATCCCCGTGCAGATTGTCGTCAACAACTGCGGTGCATCGCTCGATGTCATCACCTTCCGCGGCGTTCCTGATGATTTACTGAGGAAATTCGCGCCCGAGATTGAAATCGTCGAAGGCAGCCAGGAGGAATGGCAACGACGCGACGACGGAGCATTGTTGGGTGAGGTTTTTGCGAAACGCCGCGGCCTGAAACCCGGCGACCGCTTCGATGCCGCAGGAGTCACCGTCACGGTTTCCGGTATCCTCCGCTCACCCTTCGCGCAGGATAACAACGTCGCCTATGTGAAGCTGCCTTTTCTCCAACAAGCCTCGCGCGCCGGCCTCGGCGTGGTCACGCAATTCAATGTTCGAGTCAGCGAATCCAAACAACTCGAACCCGTGGCAACCGCCATCGACGAACTCTTCCGCAGCGGCCAGGAACCGACCGACACCCGGCCGGAAAAAGCTTTCTTCGCCGAGACCGCCTCGGAACTCGTTGAACTCATCGGCTTCACCCGCTGGCTCGGCGTCGGCGCAGTCATCGCGGTGGGCGGCCTCGTTGCCAATGCGCTGCTGCTCGTGGTCCGCGGCCGGGTGAAGGAAAACGCCATTTTGCGCACGCTCGGATTTCCCGGCCGCGCCATCGGCTGGCTCGTCCTGAGCGAGGGTGGGATGTTAGGTCTTGCTGGCGGCGTGGTGGGCGTGGGACTGGCCGCCGCGTTCCTGCATTGGCAGAGTTTCACCATGGGAAATGAGGGCCAGACCCTCGCCATCCAGCCGGATGCCTCCGTGATCGTCATCGGCGTTCTGGCGGCGCTGCTCCTTGGGATTTTCGCCTCCTTGTGGCCCGCCTATCAGGCCATGACCCAGCCCATCGTCAAAAACCTCCGCAGTTAGATCCATGCTCCCACTTTCCTATGCCGTGCGGAACCTGTTCCGCTCCAAATCGAGGTTGCTCCAAACCATCGGCGGCAGCGCCGTGGTCGTGCTGCTGGTGATGGCATCCGTAGCCATCAACAATGGGATGAAACGCGTGCTTTCAGCCTCCGGCTCGGATCGCAATGTCATCCTCGTCGGCGCGGGCTCCGAGGAAAGCATCCAGCGCAGCGAAGTCCCCGAAAGCACCGCTGGCATTGCGGAGGCCTCAGTGCCCGGCATCACCGAATCCCTCGGCGTCCGCGCGGTTTCGAGCGAGATCCACTACATGAACTATCTCACCCTGGCAGATGGCCGCAAAAGCCAGGCGATGCTGCGGGGTGTCACGCTTCAAGCCCTGCGTGTCCATCCGGAGCTTAGATTGACCGCAGGAAATTTCCCCAGCGCGGGCGAAATCATGGTCGGCCGCCTCGCCTGGCGAAAACTCGGCCTCACGGAATCTGACCTCAAGCTCGGCGGCACCCTTATTCTGGACAAGCAACCGATGAAAATTTCCGGGATCTTCGCCGCTCCGGGAACCGTGTTGGAATCCGAAATCTGGGCCACACTCGGCGATCTGCGGGTACTCGCAAAGCGCGAGACGCTGTCATGCGTCGTTCTCCGCCTCGACGATCCCGCCGATTACGCGGAAGCCGATTTGTTCGCCAAACAACGGCTTGATCTCGAACTCAGCGCCCTGCGGGAAAGCGATTACTATTCGCGATTAAGCGCCTTCTTCAAACCCTTGCGTGCCATGACCTGGATCACTGCCGGCCTCATTGCGGCGGGTGCGCTCTTCGGCGGCGTCAATACGCTTTACGCCGCCTTCGCCTCTCGCGTCCGGGAAATGGCGACCCTGCAATCCATCGGCTTCGGCCGCGGCGCGCTGTTACTGAGCCTCATCCAGGAAAGCACCTTGGCCTGTCTCACTGGCGCCTTGCTGGCATCGGTCGTCGCTGTCGGCGTGTTGGATGGCAGGACAATTCCCTTTTCCATCGGTGCGTTCACCTTGGAAGTCGGTCCCGGCGTCGCAATTACCGGCATCCTGACTGGACTGCTCCTTGGTCTGCTAGGCGCGCTGCCGCCCGCCATCCGCTGCCTCAAGCCACCACTTCCCACCGCTCTCCGCATGTACTAACCCTTCCTAATACCAATATACCATGAAAACCAAATCCATAGGCCTGATCCTCGCCACCACCGCTCTTCTCGCGTCCTGCGAAAAGAAAGAAGCCGCCGCCGCTCCAACCGCAAGCGCCCCCAGCGCAGCACTATCCGCCATTCTAGCAGCCACCCCAACAGGTGAGCCAACGCCCATCCACATCATCCGCGCTTCCGCCAAACCCGGCGACCAAATCACCGTGAGTGGCAAAATCATGGGCAACGAAAAGCCATTCGTGGAAGGCCGCGCCGCCTTCATCCTCGGCGATCCCGAAGTGCTTACCGCCTGCAATGAAGACCCTGCCGACAAATGCACCACGCCGTGGGACAACTGCTGCGATTCGCCGGAAGACAAGAAACGCGGAATCGCTACCATTCAGATTGTGGGCGCGGATGGCCGGGTCTTAAAGGAACCGGCCGAAGGCGTCCAAGGCCTCGCAAACCTCGCGACTGTGACAGTCACTGGCAAGGTCGCCGAGGGCTCATCCGCCGATTTGCTGATCATCAATGCCCAGGCGATCCGCTCTGGCAAATAGAGACTTTTCATCCAGTCCTCCGACCTCTCACATCCATGTCCGGTCATCGCGAAAACAAAGGAAAGCCCTCTTGCTCCAGTTGCGAGCACGGACATGACGAAAGTCCACTACCACAGGGTTTATTAGTCGCCATTTCCGGTATCCTGACGGGTGCCGGTCTGGTGATCGGTTGGATGCATATCGGTCCAGGATGGCTGGAAACGGTCGTCTTTGTCATTGCCACGCTGGCAGGTGGCCTGCTGGTTTTCCCTGCCGCGTGGAAGGCATTGCTCAAGCGGATGCTCGACATGAACGTGCTCATGACTGTCGCTGTGGCGGGCGCGTGGATCATTGGCGAACATGGCGAAGCCGCGGCCGTGGTTTTCCTTTTCTCTCTATCGTAACTCCTCGAATCCTGGGCCGCCACCCGAGCCCGGCAGGCAGTACAATCATTGTTGGAGCTATCTCCGCCTACCGCCATCGTCATCGACGCGGATGGCGCAGAGCGTGAAATCGCCGTGGCGGAAGTGGCACTCGGCAGTGAAGTTCGCGTGAAAAGCGGCAGCCGTGTCCCGCTGGATGGCGAGGTGGTTTCCGGAAATTCATCGATCGATCAAGCACCCATCACTGGCGAGTCCGTGCCGGAGGACAAAGCGCCGGGTGATCCCGTTTTCGTGGGGACCATCAATGGTGCAGGTTCTCTAACCATCCGTGTGACGAAAGCCGCTGGCGATTCCACACTCTCCCGCATCATCCAACTCGTTGGCGAGGCGGAGGCGAAGAAACCGCCGACGCAACGCTGGGTGGACCGCTTCGCTGCGATTTACACACCTGCCGTATTCACGTGGCCATCCTTGTGGCCGTAGTACCGCCGTTGTTGATGAGACAGGCGTGGAACCCATGGGTTTACCGGGCTCTTTTTTTGTTAGTCATCGCATGTCCTTGTGCGTTGGTCATCGCCACACCAGTCAGCATCGTCTCCGGTCTCACCGCGCTCGCCCGCCGGGGTGTGCTGGTCAAAGGAGGAATCTATCTGGAAGCCGTCGGAAAACTCCGTGCCTTGGCGGTCGATAAAACCGGCACCATCACCCGAGGCAAACCCCAGGTCGTCGCCATCACTCCCACTGCGGATCTCGGGGAAGAGGATATTCTCCGGATGGCGGCGGCGATCAACAGCCACTCCAAGCATCCACTCGCGACCGCCATCGTGGACGCAACTCGTTCACGAAATTTGAACTTCAAACCCGCCACCGGCTATCAGTCGGTCACGGGACAAGGTGCCCGGGCGATCATCGACGGTCACCCGCATTTCATCGGCAACCACCGCATGGCTCATGAGACCGGCGTTTGCACCCCGGAAGTTGAATCCATCCTAACGGAAATCAAAGCCAATGGGCAGTCACTCGCAGTCCTCGGTCACGTACCGCACGATGGCTGTGCAGGGAAGATTCTCGGTATCATCGCCATCGCCGACACACTCCGGCCGGAAACCGTGGAGGCGCTCCGTCGCATCCACGCGGCGGGAGTTGAGAAAATCATCATGCTCAGCGGTGACAACCAGCGCACCGCTTCAGCCATCGCCAAACAAGCCGGTATCGATGAGGCCATCGGCGATCTGATGCCGGAACAGAAGGTGGATCAGATCCGGAAACTCGTCAGCACCTATCAGCACGTCGGCATGATTGGCGACGGCGTGAACGACGCTCCGGCGTTGGCGGTCGCGAACGTCGGCTTCGCGATGGGTGCCATAGGTAGTGACACCGCCATCGAGACCTCCGACATCGCGCTGATGAAGGACGACCTGACGAAAGTCGCCGATGCGATCCTAACCGGCCGACGCGCGCTGCAGATCATCCGGTTCAACGTCGCCTTCGCACTTGCGATCAAGGCGGTGTTTCTCACGCTCGCCTTCATGGGCATCGCGGGCCTGTGGTTGCCCATCCTCGCCGACACCGGCGCGACTTTGTTGGTGATCCTCAATTCGCTGCGCTTGCTTGGGGCAAAACAAGATCAATGACCCGGCGTCCGGCCACCCGATGCACACTTTCAACTGAGTGGCTATTCATCACTTTCATCCCGCGCGTATGCCGCGATCTCTCCTTCACCTAGGTAGATCAGCAGAATCGCTCCGTGCGAAGTCACCGCGCGGAACAAATCCATCATCATCTCTTCCTGTCCGGGCCACGGATAGACGAAGAACAAATCCACCTCATCGGGGTCGAGTCCGTCGTACTCCGGCGGCTCGATCACTCCCGCCCGCGTCGTCCTCGACTCCGGTG
>JBGSTM010000191.1:0-7837 GCA_041736495.1 Akkermansiaceae bacterium | reverse complement strand
TCATGGGCGTTTCTGGGGCTCATCGGAGGACTGACGATGATCGCGATGGTCGAGTATTTCCGGATGCTGCGCGCGGCGTCGGTGAGGTGCTTTCCGCGGTTCGGCATCCTGGTCGCGGCGATCTACAGCGGCTGTCTCTACTGGCATTTCTGGCAGGGCGGAAAATCGATCCCGCAGGACTTCGACTCAATCGCAATCTGCGTGGTGATCGTCGGGTCCTTCGCCCTCCAGCTCCGCTATCCGATCCAGGGAATCGAGTCCCTCCTCACGGTGGCTGCCAACCTGCTAGGATTCGTTTACATCGCGTTTCTGTTCAACTTCACGGCGCGCGTCACTTTCCTGGTGCCAAGTGCCCAGGAAACGCCGGGGTTCGTCGGAAGTTCCGGCGCTTTCCTGCTGCTCTGGCTGCTGGCGGTCACGAAGTTCACCGACATGGGCGCGTACATCACCGGCTCGATGATCGGCCGCCACAAGATGATTCCCCACGTGAGTCCGGGAAAAACCTGGGAGGGATTCGGCGGTGCCCTGATTTTCTCCCAGCTCGCCGCTTGCGGGCTTTACGCATTGTTTCCCGCTCAACTCGCCTTTTTCAAGGACTGGAGCCATGTGATCACCCTCGGCTTCCTGCTCGCGGTTCTCGCCGTGATCGGCGATCTGGCGGAAAGCGTGGTGAAGCGGACGCTCCATGCCAAGGACTCCGGCAACATGCTTCCCGGCATCGGGGGCTCGCTGGATCTCATCGACAGCATCTGCTTCACAGCCCCCGCGCTTTATTTCTATCTGAAATGGGTTCTCCTTCCCGCCGCATGACCGCCCCGCCCCGCAAACGCCGCGTCGTGCTGCTAGGGTCCACCGGCTCCATCGGCTGCTCGACGCTCAAGGTCGCCCGCGAACTGCCGGACGAGATTGAAATCATCGCGCTGGCGGCAGGCTCCAACGTGGCGGACCTCGCCGCCCAGGTGCGCGAGACCGGCGTGCGTCACGTCGCCGTTTACGATGCCAGCAAGGAGTCCGAGCTACGCGCCCTGCTGCCTTCCGGAGTGAAAATCCACCTCGGCGCGGATGGACTGCTAGAGCTCGCCACCCTGGCCGGCGCCGACATCGTGCTCATCGCCATCGTCGGCACGGCGGGACTGTTCCCCGCCCTCGCCGCCATCGAAGCGGGCAAGGATCTAGCCGTCGCCTCCAAGGAAATCCTGGTGATGGCCGGCGAAATCATCACCACCGCCGCTAGCAAACGCGGCGTCGACATCCTCCCGGTGGACAGCGAGCACAACGCGATTTTCCAATGCCTCGACGGCCACCGCGGCGGGGAAAAGGAAGTATCGCGGCTGATCCTAACCGCCTCGGGCGGCCCGTTCCGGAATCTACCCGCCGAGCGGATTCCGCACGTCACGGTGGCCGAGGCGCTCAAACATCCGACCTGGGACATGGGGCCGAAAATCACCATCGACTCCGCCACGCTTTTCAACAAAGGCCTCGAAATGATCGAAGCACGCTGGTTGTTCGGCATCGGCATGGAGCGCATCGACGTGGTCGTCCACCCGCAGAGCATCATCCACTCGATGGTCGAATTTACCGATGGTTCAGTGCTCGCCCAACTCAGCGGCACGGACATGTGTTTTCCGATCCAATACGCGCTCACCTGGCCTCGTCGGGTCAAAAGCGGTTTGCGTCCGCTGGATTTCCCGGCGTTGGCGAAGCTCGAGTTCGAGGCTCCGCGGCGCACCGATTTCCCAGCGCTCGACCTCGCCCGCCGCGCCGGACTGGCCGGGGGCACGCTGCCTGCCGTTTACAATGCGGCGAACGAAATCGCCGTGGATGCCTTCCGCGCTGGGAAAATCCCGTTTCCCGGCATCTGGGAATGCGTCGCCGCCGTGATGGACAGCCACCTCGTGAAACCGTCGGACACGCTGGAGTCCGTGGTCGCCGCCGACCGCGAGGCCCGCGAGGCCGGCGCGGCATTTGTCGCCGGTCGCGGCTGATCGTTCCTTTTCGGGTTTCCACATCGCGTTTGCACGGTTTACCCTTCGCGCCATGAACCGTTTGTCCCGCCTCATTCCATTGCTCTTCCTGTTGGCTCTCTCCAACGTGCAGGCCTCACCGGCGGAGGCCCAGGCCGTTCGGAAATCCTACCAGCTCGCGATGGACAAGTGGTCGCTGGAAATGCGCATCGCCGCCACCCCGGAAGAGCGGGGCAAGGCATGGTCCGGCCGGCCCGACGCCAACAACTACACCCGCCAGATGTGGGATGCCATCGGTTCATCCCTCGATCAGGAGTGGACGCTGGATTACGCCGTATGGTTCCTCCGCACCACCGCCGGTCTTTCCACCACCGACGCCGCCGGATCCGTCCTTCCCGCCTTCGCCAAGGAAAACGACGCCATCCGTCAGGCGGTCGAGACCTATCACCTGAAAAGCCCGAAGCTCCTTGCGATGGCATCCGCCCTCTCGATCATGCCCAATCCGCGCTCGCTGAACCTGTTGGAAAAAATCCAGGCCGGCCATCCCGACCCGAAAACCCAGGGCGTCGCCGCACTGGGAGCCGCCATGCAACTCAAGAGCCTCGGCGACGATCCCGAGATCATGCGCAAGCGCCTCACCTACCTCCGCAAGGCCATCATCCAGAGCTCCGATGTCGATCTCGAAGGCGTTACCGTGGCCAAGCTCGCCGAGGACCAGCTCCACATCATCCGTTTCCTCACCAAGGGCCGCACCGCGCCCGATCTGGTCGGCGTCGATTCCGCCAACCGCCCGCTCTCGCTGGACGCCCACAAGGGCAAGGTCATCGTCCTGCTCTTCTGGAACAGCGAAGTCCAGGATGCGGACCGTGTCATTGAAATCACTAACAAACTCGTCGCGAAATTCAAAGGCCGCCCGCTCGTGGTCATCGGCGTGAACAACGATCCCGAGCCGAAACTCCGCGCCCTGCAGGCCAACGACTCGGTGACCTGGACAAATTTCTCCGACCCCGAAAACAAGCTCGCCCGTGAATACCGCATCGGTCTCTGGCCGGTCGTCTTCGTGCTCGATGGCGAGCGCAAGATCCACTACTCCGGCGCGCCCGGATCCTTCGCCGAACTCACCGCGGAAGCCCTGCTCGCCGAAATCAAACCGACCGCCAGCGGGCAGGAATAGCAGTTTCTATCAGCCAGTTACTTTTTTCACGAAGCAGGCCTTCAGTCCGATGTCGAGGCCTTCCATCCTGCAGGAAATCTCGTGATCTCCATCCACCAGGCGGATGGGCTTCGATTTCGTCCCCACCTTGAGCACTTGGGAGCTTCCCTTGAGTTTCAGGTCCTTGATCATTGCGACGATGTCGCCGGTGGCGAGCACGTTGCCATAGGCGTCCTTGACGATGCGGTCCCCGACGACCTCTTCCGGCAAGGCCGCGAGCGGCCACTCATGACCGCAGGTGACGCACTCGTAGTGGTCGGCGAGGGTCAACACATCGGTCATTTCACAGACAGGGCAGGAATCACTCATGGGGCGGCAGCGAACTCCACGGTTGCGGGAATTTCAAGCCCGCACTTTCCAAACGCCCCCACATTCGTTAGATGACAGCGGAGATGGTGAGCACAGGCATTTCGAGCGATTCGCCGGCACGCATGCCAAGCAACTTGCGATAGAGCGTGCTCTCCGGAGTCAGCAGGGTGATCTCCCCGCCATCATGCTCGATGACCAGGCCGCCGCAGGTGGGGGCGAGCAGGAATCGGGCGGGCTCGCCGTTGAGATCGGCCTCGACGAGGGCACCGGCGTCGATTTCCGCTTCGGGTGCGAAATCAGGCAGCGACAGGGTTTCGAAAATCCGCACCGATTCGGCGAGTTCATCGACCTGGCGGGCCTGGCCCGCGGCGAGATAAGACGCTTCCAGGCTGCGGGTGTCGTATTTCCCCTCAGCCTTGCTGCCGGGATCGGTTGCGGCGGCGTGCGCTTCGAAGGCCGCCTTGGACAGGCGCTCAAGCCGGCTGCGCAGCTCGGCGCGGATGTGGTCGAGGAGTTGGGATTTCATCAGCGGACGGCGAGACTTGCATGGTCGCCGCGCGGACGCAAGATTCGACGCATGCCCACCATTTACGTTTATCAGAAATGCAGCACCTGCCGCGACGCCTTGAAATGGCTGGATCAGAAGGGAATCACCTGCGAAGTGAAGGCGATTCGGGAAACTCCGCCCTCCCCCGCCGAGTTGAAGGTCGCGCTCACCGCTCTGGGCGGGGATTTACGGAAGCTTTTCAATACTTCCGGGATGGATTACCGGGCGTTGGGAATGAAAGACAAACTGCCGGGAATGAGCGAGGCGGAAGCATTCGGGATTCTATCGGAAAACGGAAATCTGGTGAAGCGGCCGTTATTGATCGACGGGGAGAAGGTGCTTGTGGGCTTCCAGGAAGCGCAGTGGAGCGCGGAGCTGGCAGCGTGATACAGGCATTCCTGCCTGTTCTTGGAGATGCTGAGGCTTGTGAAAGAACAGGCAGGAATGCCTGTGTCACGCTTACTCGACGGTGACGCTTTTCGCCAGATTCCTCGGTTGGTCGATCTCGCAGCCGCGGATCCGGGCGACGTGATAGGCGAAAAGCTGGAGCGCGACGACGGCAGGGATGGTGGCGACTAACGGATTGCAACGCGGGATGGTGATGAAGTCATCCATGCACTCGGCGGTTTCATGATCGCCTTCGGTGACGACTCCGAGAATGCGGGCTCCGCGGGCGCGGCACTCCTCGATGTTGCCGAGCGTTTTGTCCATGCCGGGGATATCCGGGGCGAGGGCGATGATCGGCGTGCCTTTTTCCAACAGGGCGATGGGCCCGTGTTTGAGTTCGGCGGCGTGATAGCCCTCCGCGTGAATGTAGGAGATTTCCTTGAGCTTGAGCGCGCCTTCGAGAGCGACGGGATACATCGGTCCGCGGCCGATGAAGAAGGCGTGTTCGTTCTGCGCGTAATCGGCGGCGATTTCGGCGATTTTCTCATTCTGGAGAATGACCTTGGCGACCAGCGCCGGGATGGACTCGATCTCACGGGCGAGCTTGTAGCCGTCCTCGCGCGAGAACCGACGGCCGCGGCCGAGCTTGAGCGCCATCATGAGAAGCACGGCCACCTGACAGGTGAACGCCTTGGTGGATGCCACGGAAATCTCGGGCCCTGCATGCAGATAGACTCCCCTGCCCGTCTCACGGGCGATCGTGGAGCCGACGACGTTGCACAAGCTCATGACGAACGCGCCCTTCTGATTCGCCTCCCTAACGGCCGCTAGGGTGTCGGCGGTTTCTCCCGACTGGGAAATGGCGACGACGAGGTCGCGGTTGCCGAGGATGGGGTTGCGGTAGCGGAATTCCGCAGCTTGCTGGACTTCGGCATGGATGTCCGCCAGATCCTCGAACGCGTATTCGCCGACAAGTCCGGCGTGCAACGAGGTGCCGCAACCGATGAGGACGACGCGGGAAAGTTCGGCGAGCTCGCGCGGGGAGGTGCCCATGCCTGCCAGGACGGAAGAGCCGAGGTCGAAATCGAGGCGGCCGCGGATGGCGTTGCCTAACGAATCCGGCTGCTCGTGGATTTCCTTGAGCATGAAATGTTCGAAGCCACCCTTTTCCGCAGCGGCGGCGTCCAGGCCGAGCTCGGCGATTTCACGGGTGACGGGGACATTGTTGAGGTCGCGGATATCGACGGAATCGGCGGTGACGATGGCGATGTCGTTGTCGTCCAGATAGATGACGCGCTGGGTGTGGGCGACAATGGCGGAGGCGTCGGACGCGATGATCGTTTCCCCGTCGCCAACACCGATGACGATCGGGCTGCCGCGGCGGGCGGTGATGATCTTGTCGGGTTCGCGGGATGATAGAACGGCGATGCCGAAGGTGCCGTTTACCTGATGGAGCGCGTCGCAAATGGCTTGGAAGAGATCACCCTTGTCGCAGTCGCCGATGAGGTGGGCGAGAACCTCGGTGTCGGTTTCGGAGTAGAAATGATGGCCTTTCCCTTCCAACCGGGCGCGGATGGCGCGGTAGTTTTCGATGATGCCGTTGTGGACGAGCGCGATGTCGCCGGTCTGGTCGAGATGAGGGTGGGCATTGACCTCCGTCGGTGGGCCGTGGGTCGCCCAGCGGGTGTGAGCGATGCCGGTGGAGGCGCGTTGGAAGAGCGTGGCGTCCCAATCGGCGTGGGCCTTGTCGCTGAGTTTGGCGACTTTTCCCGGTGACTTGGAGACGAGCACGCGATCGTCGTCGAGAATGGCGACGCCCGCCGAATCATAGCCGCGGTATTCGAGCCGGCGCAGGCCGTTGATGAGGACGGTGGCCGCGTCCGCTTTTCCGATGTATCCGACGATTCCGCACATGTTGATTTGAGATTAGGGATTTGAAATTTGAGATTGGAGATCGTGTTGGACGATTTCTCCGGGGCGGGTGGTGGTGTTTGGCCAGAGTTTGCGGCCCGGGTAGATGGAAGTATTGATGCCGGTGTGGACTCCGTCGCCGATGATGGCGCCGAACTTGCGGCGGCCGGTGTCGATGAGTTCGCCGTTGACCATGGAGTGGTGGTTCTTGCCGTCGTGGCGGAGGTTGGAGGTGGTGGTGCCGGCTCCGAGGTTGACCTTTTCACCTAACACGGAGTCGCCGATGTAGGAGAGGTGGCCAACGTTGGTGTGGGAGAGGATCAGACAGTTCTTGATTTCGACGGACTGGCCGATGTGGCAGTGGTCGCCGATGCTGGTGTTGCCGCGGATGTAGCAGTTAGGTCCGATCTTGCAGCTGGCACCGATGACGACGTTGCCCTCGATGAAGACTCCGGGCAGGATGCGGGTGCCGGGGCCGATGTGGACGATGCCTTCAATGACGGCGAGCGGGTGGACTTCGCCTTGGATGGCGTTTTCGGTGAGGGAGGAGACGTAGAGCTCGTTCGCGCGGAGGAGGTCCCAGGGGTAGTGGATGGAAGAAAAGGCGGGAATGCCTGTGTCACGTTGGTGCTGTGAGAGCGGGATGTTTCCGATGGGGAAATCCTCGATTTCCCGGGTGGGCGAAAGCGTGCAGGGGTAGGTCGGTTCGGCGGACATGATTCAGCCGATTTCCTCGAGGATGGCGGTGGAGAATTTGGTGACCCAAGAGGTGACTTCCTCCTGCTCGCGGTGTTCGACGAGGACGCGGATCTTGTTCTCGGTGCCGGAGTAGCGGATCAGGTGGCGGCCGCTATCACCAAATTCGGCGGTCGCTTCCCGCATCAGCTTTTGGAGCTTTGGCAGGGTTTCCAACGGAGGCTTGGAGGGGACCGGCATGTTGGCGAGCTGCGTGGGATACTCGTGCATGATGGCGGCGAGTTCGGCGAGCGTGGCCTTGCGCTCGATCATCATGCGGAGGACTTGGAGCGCGCTGAGAATGCCGTCGCCGGTGGTGACGTGGTCGCCGAAAATGAGATGGCCTGAGTTTTCGCCGCCGAAGGAGTAGTCGTTTTTGCGCATGCACTCGATGACGCTGCGGTCGCCGACGGCGGTGGTCTCGACCTTGATGCCGTGGTTATTCATGGCTTCGATCAACCCGAGATTGCTCATGACGGTGGCGACGAGGGTGTCATGGCGGAGTTTTCCCTGCTCTTTCAGGCCGACGGCGCAAAGGCCGAGGATGCGGTCGCCGCTGACGACCTGGCCGTTGGCGTCGGTGAAGATGACACGGTCGGCGTCGCCGTCGAAGGAGATGCCAAGGTCGGCTTTGTGCTTTTTCACGAGTTCGCCGGCGGCTTCGGGGTGGAGCGCGCCGCAACCGTCATTGATGTTGAGGCCGTCGGGGTTGTTGCAGACGGTGATGACTTCGGCACCGAGTTCCTTGAAAATAAGCGGGCCGATGAAGTA